>MEHH01000089.1 GCA_001940755.1 Candidatus Heimdallarchaeota archaeon AB_125 | reverse complement strand
CTTTTCAAATGCAATATTTTTTAAACTTTGATTGTAATCAGATTATATAGAGACATAATTAATAAGGTGAACAAAATTTCCACAGATGATTTCCTTCTTGCAAATGAAATGCAATTAGTATTTGACAAACAATTAAATTTTGAGCCTGTTAGAGATAATTTGAAACAATGGAAAGGTTATGTTGGAACAATAGAAGATACTGAAATACCTATTTTTGCCAATGTATATATTCAAGATGGTTTTCCTGATGTTCCTCCATTTGTTGATATAACTCCTAAAGTAAATCATCCCAATGTTGATGAAGATGGAACTTTAAGTATGCGTCTTCTTGCAGAATGGGAACCTAGATATCACATTTATCAGGTTATGATTGACATAAAACAATTATTCATCAATGTTCCTGCAAAAACATATAAAACAAAAATCAAGAAACCCAAAGAGGAGCAACGATATACAGGATTGCCTAGAGCAACTATTCCTGTCAGGACATTAACTCAAGTTTCTTTAACAGGTATAGATCCAGAAATTAAGGAAGAAAAACTTTCTATTGATAGTTCAATCATGTATTATCAAAACCAAATAGAACAAGTTACAAGAGATATAGAAAAGGAAAGAGAATCTCTTCTAAAAGAAGGTGGAATAGCCGTCCAAAGTAGAACCAAAGAGATTTCTATTTCAAGAGAAGAGGATTTAAGA
Organism: Candidatus Heimdallarchaeota archaeon AB_125; assembly: GCA_001940755.1. Classification (GTDB taxonomy): domain Archaea; phylum Asgardarchaeota; class Heimdallarchaeia; order Heimdallarchaeales; family Heimdallarchaeaceae; genus UBA460. The sequence continues at coordinate 8,271 of MEHH01000089.1, read as the reverse complement.
GCTGAATCAATAGCAGTTCAAGATACCTTAGAAGTGATACAAGAGAAATTTGAAGATGGAGATATGACCAATATCGATTTCCTCAAACTACATAAAAGATATACTAAAAAAGGATTTAAAGCAGAGAAACAACTCAATATAATTAAAAGTAGCTCAAGTGGTGACATGACAAAAGTAGAAGAAAAGATATTGAATTTAGAAGCTGATTTATTTGCATCTATTGCAACATTAGATAATCTTGTTAGAAGTTATGAAAACAGTGATATTGAGCAGATTGCTTATAGAAAACAACTGCGATCGCTCATTAGAGGAATTTTCAAAACAAGATTGGAATTAGAAAAAGTAGGCTTCAATTTAGATGATTTCGTCAAACGCGAAAATCTGAACAATAGGTATCCAAAAGGAATCAAACAACTTATGGTAGTTGAAGGTGAAGAAACTGCCGATACAAATTCAATTCCATTTGATACACTCAAGAAAATGCCATCTAAAACAGCTGATTTTGTTTCATCAGCGATTGAACTGATAGATTTAACAAGATTAAGATCAGTAGCTAGAGCAGATCTCTTACTAGCTGACATAGAAGAAATGATTCACATACTGACAACATTTCCTTCAATTCCAAAAGATCATTGGGTTATTGGAGATATGAATAATTGGCGTGATATCATAGGCAAATACAAAACTCAAGAGATTATTAAAGAAGAAGACTGTGAAAAATTAGAATTTCAAGCTGCACGTTGGCTTAATGACTTTCGAAGAGTTTTGAAAGAGCTTTAAACCAACAGTCAGATTAGAATTTCTAGACTCCTTTCTTTCCACTCTTTAAGACAGGTTACTAGGTGAATAACTTGGAAAGAACTAGTTCCATCAACGAAATATTTGTGAACATTCGAAAAGAAATGTTCGAATTAATCAACATGATAGAGATTAAAATAGATGTTGGTTATATTCTTGAGGAACTAGAGAATATTTCTTATGAAGTAAAAAATCTTGGAAATGAAGGAGTAAAAATTCATGAAGAAATGAAGCATCTTTATAGTTCATACTTTAGCAAATATAAAAATAAACTTGCGGCATTTCTTTCACCTAGAGAGAGTAGTTCTTTAACTGAAAAAATAAAGAAATGGCTCTTAAAATTAGCAGATGTTATATAATTATTAATTAAACATTTAATTTGAGAAGATATAAATAAGTCCTAGACAATAACAAAGTTGGAGATAGAAGTGGGTTTAAGAGACATAGAAAAAAAGATCAAAGTTAAATCAGCTTTTCAAGTAAAAGAAGCAGAGCTAATGATTAAAGAATTAGAACAAATGATAGATAACATTAGCGAGGTTAAAAAACAACTGAAAAAGTTTGAGAAGAAACATGGTGACAAAATCTCAGAAAATAAAGATTATTATGAAAAACTATCAAATTTGAGAGAAGAACTAGGATTACCCACTGAAATTGGACGTTTTGACTGGAAAGAAGCTCCAACTCTCAAAGATAAACTTACAGGAAAAGGATTCTATGATATATTAGCTAACGAACTTCTTGAAATAGGACAACAATTGATACCAGATAATGGAGGTATAATGGCTATTGGGGAACTGTTTACACAACTCAATAAAATTCGTCCTGGAAGAATGGTTTCAATTGATGATATGTATCGATCCTTAGACAAACTAATCAATTCTCAGCTAATCCCACCTTATAGAGTGTTAGATTCAGGATTAAAGATTATTGAATTTGTACCTGTTGAGTTCAGTCCAGACCATGATGTTATTCTAAATTATGCTTCCAGAGTGGGATTCGTTACAAAGGAAGATTTACTTATGAGAACAAGCTGGACAGAAGAACGAATAGATAGATGTTTGAAATTCTTTGAAGACAATAGTATTGCTAGGGTAGATAGAAGTTATTCCGAAGGAGTTAAATTCTGGTTCCCGGGATTGATGGGATTATAATCTCATAAAAAAATATATTAGAACACTTTATCAGCTTCAAACTGAATTATTGTTTTTTCTTTATTTAACCATCGAGCTACTTTACGTTCTACTAACATCTCGCACACAATAATAAGATCATCAGCAGGTAAAACGCCCCAATCTTGATCCATCTGTGTTAAATCGTAAAGTGAGTGTACTTCAACCACTCTTCCAGTTTCTATCATAAAGTCTAACAAAGCATCTGCCCAGTCTTCATTTGATTTCCAATATATACGAGCTCTTGTTTTAGTATCTTCATCCAACCATCGAGCAACATTCTGTTGAACTAAATGGTCAATGACACTTCTTACTTGTGCAAGTGTTAATCTCTTCCCTAACTTTTTGTTATTGAAGGGATGATCACTTCTCAAATCATTAATATTAATAATGTGAATTACAAAAATACGAGAATAATCTAATACTATTGCAGACCAACTTTGTAACCACGATTCAACTTGATCTGCTTTATTTGGATTGATATACATCCAAGGTCTTTTTACCCATGCTGGAAGTTCATCTTCAAACTCTAATTCAAGTACTGCTCTTTGATCTTTAGAAAGGTCTTCTTTGATAATAATAGCGTCAACAGGTAAAGTGGATTTTAATTCCTCTGCTGTAATCTCCAAACCTTTAATACTTGCTTCTATCAGCTTCAGTTTCTCATCTGAAATTTCTTTCTCTTTTTTTAGTTTTTTCAAATCTATTTCAGATGATTTCTCTTTCTTTGGCTTCTTCTTCTCAGTGGTAGACATGGATTAAACCTCTAAATTCATGCGCTGCTGCCAAATTCTTCATTCCAGTTATCGTATTTTTCAACCTCATCATCACTAACAGATGGATTAATCGACTCTATCGCTTCAAGATAATCATCTTGAGTTGCTGATCGAGCCATTATAGAGGTATCACCAATAGCTCCAGCCATATCCATTTCTCTAATTGGAGTCATTATTGCTTCTCTACATACCATTGCAATATCAGAACCAGAATAACCTTCAGTGATTTCAGCTAAAACTTCGAAATCAACATCTTCAGCTAAATCAACACCTTTAGAGTTGAGAAGAAAAATAGCTCCACGAGCGGGTAAATCTGGTAATGGAATATAGATTCTTCTCTCAAACCTTCTTCGGAATGCAGCATCAATTGATTCAGGCATATTAGTCGCACCTACGGTCACAATACGATCAGTTTCTGAACTTGAGAGACCATCCATTGATGTTAATAACTCAGTCTTGACTCTACGCATTGCATCATGTTCTCCGCCTCTAGCTCCTGCCAACGCATCAACCTCATCTACAAAAATAATACTAGGTTGTTTTTCATCAGCTAATTCGAAGAGTTGCTTAACCAATCTTTCTGATTCACCAAGCCATTTTGAAATTATTGAGGATGCACTCACATTAAAGAATGTTGCTTCTACTTCAGCAGCAGTTGCTTTAGCTAAAAGTGTTTTACCACAACCAGGAGGACCAAAAAGTAAAATACCTTTCCATGGCCTCCTTGCTCCTGAGAATAAATCAGGTCTCATTAGAGGTAGAACAATAGCTTCTCTCAAAGTCTGCTTAGCGTTTTCTAAACCAGCAATTTCATTCAAAGTAATATTTGGTTTCTCTGTAACTATTATGTCAGATATAGCGCTTTCTAGTTTTTCTTCCTCTTCATCATTACCTGCTGTGGACTTTCTTTCTTTCCTCTTTTTTAGAAGCTCCTTAAGTTCCTTTGCTCTACTTATGTACATATTTGCTTTTTTCTTTAGAGATCCAGCAACTTGTGGGTTTCTTTCAAATTTTATAGCCTTCATTAAAGCTTCAGCTGCATCTAAGTAGTGTGGAATAGCTTCACTGTAGTTTTTCTCTTTATCAAATGAATATGCTTTGACTGCAAAATCTCTTGCATGGTCTATTAATCCTTGTGCAGACACGTGATTCACAACCTCTATCTATTAATTCCATTTATCTAATATAAAATGTTTCATTTTGTTTCATACTGAATCTAAGAAAATTTCGTTGTTTAATATTAAAAATAATAAAAATAAAAATACAAAAGAGGAAGAATTATTGTTTGTCTTCGCTCATTTTCTTCTTTAAGCCTTCAAGCTCAGCTTCAAGCTCTGATGTATCTTCTTCTTTCTCACCAGTTCCAACTGGGGTTGAAGGAAGACCACTAACATCAGGCAAACTTGTTGTTGTGCCTAAATCCATCTCAGCTTCTAACTGAGCTAATTGCTCATCAATTGCTGCATCATCTTCAAAATCTAGAATGCCTTCAGATAAACTTGGGTCAGATAGAGCCTCAGTCATCATTTCAATTTGGTCTCTTTGTTCCATAACAGAATCCATAACACGTTCTGTTCTTTCTGGAGAAACGGTTTTGATTTTCTCTCCAACAACTTTTGTACCAAGCTCCATTGCTTTTACAGTTTCTGCTGTTGAAGTAGCTGTTTGAATACTATCTATTTGAGCTTGCAGATTCATTGCTGTATTGTGAACTGTATTTAATCTTTTCATGAAAACAGCTCTTCGTTTAAGAGCTTGTCTTGCTCCAGCTTTGTTACCTGCTTTGAGCATTTTTGAGGCTAAGATTTTCTGTTCATCTGATTGTCTTTCAAGATTTCTAGCTTCTGCCTGTAATCTGTTTTGTTGTCCTTTGAGAGTAGCTAATGCGTCCGCATCTTCTTTTCTTTTCTTTCCAAAAAGCCAATTCTTAACCATTATTAATCACCTTTTAATCCTCTTCTTTTCTCCTTAATTTTTGGATTTCTTCCTCTAAGTCATCAGTTTGTACTACACCAACTGTTGGTAGTCCAGCTTGAGTAGAAACACCCAGTTCAGCAGCTGTTTGTTCAATTAATCTATCGACTTCAGCTGGGTCAGAGTCAGCAACTAAGAGATCATCAATACCATCTTCGATGGTTCCTGTTGATTCTTCTATACCATCAATTGAGCTTTCCATATCTTGAATAACTCTATCCAAATCTGGAATTTGAAGTTGAGCATTTGCTGCTCTTAATGCTGAGGCTATACCATGCATTTCTTCTGCCATACTAGCTGCAGTATCTGCTCGTTCAAGTTTGAAAATTAAACCATTCATTCGGGATACTAGTTTTTGATAACCAAATTCCCATCGTCTACTGCGAACTATATCAGTTGCAAATAGTCTTGCCGATTCCAAGTCTCCTCGTTGAATGCTTTGTTTCATTTTCAGTTGCATCTTAGACTCATCTCGAGCAAGTTTTCTCTGTGCTCTTTCTAATCTTCTAACTGTTAATCGAAGATTTATAATGTGGTCACGAGGGCTCTTCTTTGTGCCTAAAAGCCATCCCATAAAGTCTCGAAACATCTAAATCACTGCTCTAATTATTTTCTATACCTATTTAAGCTTTCGTAGTTATTATATGTATTGTTTTAGAATTAATTTCATTGCAAATCTTGTATTGCTGTCTTTCCGAAATTTTTAAATTGACTTACTTTAACTGACCATGAAAATAGGTGTAATTAGATGCGTTCTAAAAATAAATCAACAAAAAGATGGACACTATTAGGGCTCCTGACTAGTATAGTAATGTTAGCAGCTAATTCAGTCTTTGCTGCAGAACCAGGGGATTTAAGTCCAATTGGTGCAGGATTAGCTGTTGGTATAGCTGGTATAGGAGCAGCTATAGGCATGGGTATGGCAGGAAGTGCAGCCATAGGAGCTATTACAGAAAAACCAGAGGTTTTCGGAAAAGCTTTTCTTTTCATAGTGCTTATTGAAGCTGTTGCCATCTATGGGTTGCTAGTTGCTATTCTAATGGTATTTTAAACTCAATACCTTACCCTCTTTTTTTGTGATAACCATGACTGAAGAAAATAAACAACTAAAATCGCCTGCTGGTATTAAACTAGCATCGCTCAAAGATCTGGTACGATTAGTTTTATCAAGTGTAGGACCTGATAGAATCGCTGGTTATATAGGAAATTATGCAGAAGAAGATAGAGCTATTTATTTTGTTTTTAATACTAGCTTAGGTTACTACGAACTCAATGCTCTACCAATAATTGTCTGGACAGATGAAAAAGAGATGCCAACTAAATCATTTCTAAGGTATAAAACTGCAATAGATGAGACAATAGATTTCTCTAATGATGCAACTGATCCCAAATGGTTAAGCATTCCTATTGTTAAATTTGAAATAATGCCTGAATTTCTAAAAGTATGGAAGAATTGAGTGGGAAAGAGAAATTAAACTCTTAAAACTCCCACATATCATCAAATTCTTCACTTTTTCTTTGAATATCATCTAATTGTCGTTTAAGTCTATGATGTTCACTTGTTAGTTTTCTTAATAAACCATCAATACCCTTAGTTCCACGAGCTCCATGTCTTCTTGTTTCGTTTAATCTGTGTATCTTTCTTTCTACTGCTAATAGTTGTTCAAACATTTTCTTAAATCTAGCATCTTGCCCTTCTCTCCAATAGAGTTCTCTCTTCAATTCACGTTTATTGAGTAAGTATGCACGTAAATGACTAACATTTCTTTGAATATTTGTTTTCAATTCGTTAATGGTTAAAGAGTAGTATTTGAGATCCTCAATTATTGATGATTTATGAATTGAGTAATCGATATAATTATCAAGTATCTCAAAGTAAATCACAAATTGTTCAAGACTTTCTTTTCTTCCAAGAAATGAATAAGTATCTAATCTAGTTTTGAATAGAAACACATTTCGGGATAATATTCTGGAGATATATTTCTTGTTTATAATGTAAGATAAGCTTAAGGTTTCTTTTGTTTTAAGTTTAACATTAAACAAACCTTTTTCTCGAAGTAAGTATAGATTCTTGTTTGTGAGTACAATAAGATATTTTTTAGGTAGTTTGTTATTCTTTTTCAACCAAATACGTGGAAGTATAGAAATAAGATGTTCATCTTTATCTTCAGGCAGAAGATGGTGAATCTTACTTAACAAACCAAATTGAAAGTTAAGAAAATCAACTTTCTGATTAAGAGATTGAAAATCTTCATTGATTTCATTGAATTTTGAATCTATTGTAGTATCAAGTAAATCTAACCTATTTTCGAGTAAATTAAGAATTTCTTCTCCTCGTTCTATATTATCTAGATTTGTGAATCTCATATAACCAATAGTACGAAGTTTTTCATCTATCATTGCAAATGTATCATTTTCGAATTTGACTAGCTGATCTATGAATGTTGAGATTTTTCCCCTCAGTAGAGTAATCTCATCTTCCACATCCCCAAAAAGCAAAATCTTTGCTTTTCTCATATCAAAGACATTCTTAACGATTTCAAGATATTTCTGAGTTAGATTCCATACTTGAGCAAGTTTCTTGTTCAGTAAAGTAAATGAAGAAAATATTAAATGAGGAAGTTGTTGATGATAAAGAAGGCCATCTTCTACATCTATTGATTTGCACCATTCACAGCAGTTAGTTGGTTCATTTCTTGAAAATTCTGTTGCAGTACTGCATTTTTGACATTTAGAATCAAGACTTTCTGTTCCACAAGTTGAGCAGAAAAATACAGTATTTGACATATGTATATGTTCAGTACAAAGTTTTCTCTTACATGATTTACAATAGTATTGTGCGGGACCACTACAAAAGCTACAACTAGATATTGCTGGCAAACATTACACCCAGTTTTAGTAGAAGTAGATAGTTTTGTTTTATTTATAGATGTAATATCTGGAAAATAGTATAGAGAGTGGATACGATATTTCCCATCCAGTGATAATGCAAGTTCAAACCAATAATTTTATTTTTTGAAAGATATCTGATAAATCACAGAGGAAAACAAAGATGAAAATCTCAGATCGTACAGCAGGCTTTAGTTACGCAATTAGGGATGTTATTGCTGCAGCTAATGAAGTAGAAGCACAAGGACATAAAGTTATCAAATTTAACATAGGCGATCCGATAAAATACGGATTTAAAACGCCAAAAATCCTAACTGAAGCACTTCGTTATGCTGAAGAGGAAAATTACAATTATTACGCTGATTCTCAAGGAATTCTTGAATTCAGAGAAGCTATCGCAGATTATGAAAATCGAAAATATGATATCGGTGTTACAGCTGATAAAATAGTTGCTACTGCAGGAGTATCTGAAGGGATACAAATGAAACTAATGTCATTCACTAATCCTGGGGACAGAATCCTTATTCCAGGTATCCATTATCCTAGATATTAAGGAAATGGTACAATTTTTGGAAATGACATGCAATATTACAAAACTGATGATGAGGAAGACTTATATCCTGATAACGATAATATTCGAGCATTAATGAAAGAAAGAAAAA
>MEHH01000088.1 GCA_001940755.1 Candidatus Heimdallarchaeota archaeon AB_125 | reverse complement strand
ACATTTCCCCCTTGTTAGGATTTATGAAGTAGTTTACCCTGAAAATATTGAGCAGCTTTCTTCTGAAATCAACAATAACTACCCTATACCAGAATAAAATTAAGATTAGTGAATAACCTTAATTTCTTTTTTTTTCTCTTTTTCGTTAGTATTGTAGATTAACTTAATTTGGTATTAACTAAAGATTTTGTATATGTAATGAGTATAATTTGCCTTCCCAGATATTAAATTAGAGAGATTGACAAAAACAACGCAACCAAAATGCTTTTAAAAATCCATCGGGGGGATAATACTAATAGTACATCCAAGAAATGATGTTAGTACTGCTAATAAAAAAAGGTGTATATGAAATGAGCTCAAAAGATAAACCTCATTTGAATTTGGTAATCATTGGTCACGTTGATCATGGTAAATCTACTATGACTGGACATCTACTTTATGTCTGTGGAAGCATTTCAGAAAGAGATATCCAAAAATTCGAAAAAGAAGCTGAATTAATAGGACGAGGCAGCTTTAAATTTGCCTGGGCTTTAGATAAATTGAAAGAAGAGAGAGAAAGAGGGGTAACCATCGATCTTGCATTCTATAAATTCCAAACAAAGAAATACTACTTCACAATTATCGATGCACCCGGACATCGTGATTTCGTTAAGAACATGATAACAGGTACTTCTCAAGCTGATGCAGCAATTCTTGTAATTAGTGCAGGTACAGGTGAATTCGAAGCCGGTATTAGTGCTACAGGACAAACTAGAGAACATGCTTTACTAGCAAAGACACTAGGTGTTGATCAACTAATAGTAGCTGTAAATAAAATGGATCTTGCAAATTACAAGCAAGAACGTTTTGATGAAGTTAAAGATGAAATGGCAAGAAATCTAAAGCTATTCGGTTTTGATATGAAGAAAGTAGCTTTTGTTCCAGCAAGTGGTATGAAAGGAGATAATCTTAACGAAAAACCTGATACTATGGCTTGGTATGATGGACCTACGATTCTTGATGCTTTAGATACTTTTGAAGTACCTCCTAAACCTGTTGACAAGCCTCTAAGACTACCTCTACAAGATGTTTATACAATTACAGGAATTGGTACAGTTCCAGTTGGACGTGTCGAAACAGGTGTTATGAAGCCTAAAGATGATGTTATCTTCCAACCAACAGGTAAAAAAGCCAACGTAATGTCAATTGAAATGCATCACGAAACAATTCCTGAAGCTATTCCAGGTGATAACATTGGTTTTAGCTGTAAAGGTTTAGCAAAGAAAGATGTTCGTCGTGGAGATGTTGTTGGTCATGTAGCCAAACCTCCAACCATTATAAAAGACTTCACAGCAACAGTACAAGTAATAAGACATCCATCTGCTATTGCAGTAGGATATACCCCAGTTATTCACTGTGGTACTGCTCAAGTTGCTACACGTTTTGCTGAGATTAAGTCTAAAATTACAAAAGGAGAGAAGACAGATAAACCTGACTTCTTGAAAAATGGTGATACAGCTGAAGTGGTCATGATTCCAACTCGAGATATGGTTGCGGAAAAATATACAGAATTCCCATCATTGGGTCGATTTGCTATCAGAGATATGGGTCAAACCGTAGCTGTTGGTATTATAAAAAACGTAACCTCACAATAAATATTTTTAATTTTCTTTTTCTTTCTTTTTCACTTTAAATACTAAAATTAAATGATATTATATAAATAAAAAATAGGGAAATTATTTTGAAGGTAATATATTATTCAGAATCATTTCTGGTGAAAAGAATTCAAGATCTTTATAATCTTGCCCAACTCCCAGAAAGATTATTGGTTTTTCTGTTATATGGGTAATTGAAACAGCAGCCCCTCCTTTAACATCAGCATCTATTTTGTTTAAAATCGAAGCATCAACTCCAATTTTCTCATTGAATAATGTTGCTTGTGAAATTAAAGAATTACCAGTTAAGGCATCCCCAACAAAGAATTTTAAATCTGGTTCTGTAATTCTACAGATTTTCTGGAGTTCAGCCATTAAATTAGAATTAGTTTCAATTCTTCCTGCTGTATCAATAAGTACAACATCAATTTCCTTGGAAACTGCATGATTAATAGAATCATAAGCTACTGCTGCAGCATCAGATCCATATGTTTGAGCTATCACATGTATGTTTAGATTTTCTCCATGCTTCTGTAATTGTTGAATGCTTCCTGCTCTAAAAGTATCTCCTGCTGCAAAAACACTTGAATATCCCTGATCTTTGAGATATTTTCCTATTTTTGCGATAGATAAGGTTTTTCCAACTCCATTTACTCCAAAAAAAGCAATAATAAGAGGAGTTTTTTGTTTTTTCGCTTCCTTTACTTTTTTGATAAGATCTATGGGTTGTTCTGGTGTTAATATCTCCAACAGTACTTCTCTTAAGGAAGTTAAAATAATAGACCTAGTATTAGAAAATCTTGTATACTCAATTTTAGATAATTTTTGAGCGAGCTTCTTACATATTTCATCAGTAGTTTTCACTGCAACCTCGTTTTTGATGAGTATATCTTTTAATTCTCTATTAAATTTAGCAATTGATTTTGCAGAAAAATCAGTAATTGTAATCTTCTTGAAGGACTTTGATACACTTTTTCGAAGTTGATCAAACAAAAGGATTTCACTTCTCCACTCACATTACAGATTTGACTACTCTATCAATCTCTCTCAAACGTTCTATTACTTCATTGTAACTAGCTTTTATTTGAGTGAGCTGATTTTCGACATCTGTTTTTTTCTTCTTAATACTCTCAATAGCATCTTGAAGCGATTTTTCACTGTGAACTCCTGCTCCTATAGTAGCAATAACATTCTCATCATCTTCAACAGTTGCATAGATGAAATTGCCAGCACCAATAGGAACTAAAATTTTATTATTTTCTTCTGCTTTATCTAGATCTTTTAATGTTTGTTCAGCACTGTGGATTTCATTAAAATAACCATTCAAAATTTCTATTTGTTGATTATAGCGAGTTGCTTGTTGTTCAAGTTGTTGAGCAGCCATTAGTAGGTTATTAAGTTCCTCTTGAGAAACTTGTTGAGGTGAAGAATCTTTTGACAGTTTTTTCACTTCCTTTTTGGAATGGCTAAATCATCTTCTGTTGCAAATGCTTTGACAACTGAATCTTTGATTTCATCAGGATTTGTGATTTCTTTAATATCCTTGGGATCTATAAAAATTAGGTTTCGTTTAACCTTATGCTTGCTTCCAAGTATATCATAGATTTGTTCTAAAGCATCCTCCTGGTTTAATGCTCTAACGTATTTACCAAAAGGAATCTTTTGTTTTCGTCTCTTATATTCACCACGAATATGGTATGTTTTTACAGAGCTCATCTAGTGTTCACCGATTATTAATTGTTTCCCGATTGCAAAAGGGTTTTTCAAGTTTTTGAAACTATAGTTCTTTAGGGAGTTAATAAAATCTCAAAGACTCTCATGCTTTCTGGACCTGTACTATCGGTACCTATTACGGCACCTTTTGTATTAGCAAGGATTCCAACTCTTGGGTATGGAATTCCTCTATTTATTGTACAAACATCAGCTTTTACTCTAAGAATTGAAGCTATTTCTTTGATTTCTTCTTCAGAAAGAAGAGGATGAACAAGTGCTCCTCGATTAGTACACATTGCAAGACTACCAACTAGTGGAGAACCGAGTAAGTTTCCAGAAGTTATTTCCAGATTTAACTCGTCTTGGATTTGCTTTTGTGCATGTTTTTCAAGCATTTCACTTACAATAGCTCCTTTGTCATTTAAGACTATTAAATTGCCAAGTGCAGTATATTTAGTATTTAATTCAACTATTTTAACCTGATTCGAAAGGCGTTCTTCGAGTACATTGTATTCTTTTTCTTTAATAGTTCCAGGAACGAAGAGGACATTAGAATTGCCTACAATCATTGTTCCAACAAGAACTGAGTTTGCAATTGTAGTCTGGACTACATTTACGTTCAGTGTATCAGAAATAACTTTGAGAGAAGTTTCTTTAACGCTGAAAGGAACAATTGAAAACTTCTCAGTAGACAATGCAAAAACACCTAATCCAGAATTTCCTAATACAGTGGTCTTTGCAATATCCATTATCATCTACCTCAAAAAATGAAAATATAGGATCAGTTTTATTCTGACTGTTCCTCTTCTGAAGCTTCATCGGAAGTTTCTTCGGGTTCAGAAGTTTCAACAGGTGTTAGTTCTACTTCTTCTCCGTCTTCTGTCTCTTCCTCTTCTTCGTCTTCTTCTTCTAGTTCTCCAGGAATAGCAATACCATCAAGTTGTGGTCGTGCTGCTGCATCAACTTGTTCATGAATTAATTCAACTGTAGCTATTACTTCCTCTTCAATTGTCTCAACAATTGCACGAACTTTGATTTTTCTTGGAGGTTTCTGAATTCCTCTTTTCCACATGAATTCATTCAATTCCTCATCTATTATAACATCATCAGCTTTTGTGTGTTTGTAGATATATTCCTTTAGGAGTTTAATAGCCCTTGGAGTTCTTCTATAAGGTGCTGTTTTGTTCAGTTGAGGATAAAATGGAATAGTATAAATGTTTTCTATAGATTCTTGAGACATGATTTTTCTTTCCTTTATCTTTTAATTCTACTACTTCTCCATCTTCTTCTTTTTGGATGGGTTCGAAAACGTCTATTAGTTCGGATAACTGCCCAACTTGGAACAGGACTATTGCTTTTCATTTCTCTTGCATACCTGAGTTTTCTTGGTAATTGTTTATATCTTGCCATTATAATCGCCTTATGTCGATTTTTGAGTCTCGTTTTTGACCTTGAATTTTACGAAGAATTTCTTTTAATTGTTCATCGGTGAGTTTATCACCAATTGATCCTTGTTGAGCTAATTGTATTAGTCTCAATTCAACTGCTTCAGCGAGTTGAGGATATACAAGTTTGACGTTAGCGAGACGTTGTCTAGCTTCTTCTGTAAGAATTTGACGAAGGATTGATTGTTTTTGAGCTTCAACAGCAGCATGTTGCTCTTCTTGTGCTTGAGAGGTTTGTTGCTCTTGTAACTGTGCAATTTTTCTCTGTCGTATTGCATCCATTTCGTCTTCATTTTGCATATTAACCCACCTTATTTGTTGGATTGTTCAAGTGTCAATTACTGTAAGTAAATTATTCTAATAACCTTAATATTTTTCTAAAGCAGGGATTTCTCTCTTTATTTTAGCAGATAACTTATCAACAAAAGAATGACCTTTTGGAGATAATACACGTCCTACTATTACACGCCCTTTGCTGCCATGACCACTTCTCTTTTGGATGTAATTTGCTTTTTCTAATTGTTGAAGTATCTTTCTAATTACAGCTCCACTACCTTTTGCAAAATGCTCAGGCTTTACACCTCTTCTATGACGACCACCATAGGCTACTCGTAGTCTTGATACACCTATAGGACCGTAAAGATAGATTTTTCTTAAAATGGAAGCAGCTCTAATATACCACCAGTCTTCTTGAACAGGAGAATTTTCTTTATGTACTCCGGTTTTAGCATATACAGCCCATTCTGGTGCTTTGATTTCTGCTTCTTTTTTCAATTCTTCAGTTATCTTACTAATAAGTAAATCAGACGGAACATCGTAAGCTGTTGGCATAAATTTCACTCGACTTCTTAGTTTTTGAAAGAGAGAACTCTTACGTATTTTTCAGTCTCTGGGGAACAAACCTCGTTTAAAAAGATTACTTTGCTAGATATATGAAGATGATAAAATTGTATTAAAAAGAAGTAAGTAACTATTCTTCGTCTGGTGTAGAAAACCTGTCGATTATATATTCTCCAAGTATTTCGAAGGCTTTATCTATATTGAGTCCATTTTTAGCAGAGGTTTCGAGATAGAAATTTTCAATAGAATGCTTTTTTGTATTTTTATTTAGTTCTTCTACAAATGTTTCTACTTCTTTGATTGTTACTTTTTGTTCATCAACAAGATCCATTTTGTTGGCAAGAATTATAATAGGAATAATTCCTTTTCCACTAAATTGGTAAAGTTCCTCAATCCAACTCCCTAAATTAAGAAAAGTTTCTCTCCGAGTAACATCCAAAACTGCTAAAGCTCCAAAGCATCCCCTGAAAAACTTTGGTCTAACGTTCTTAAACATAGGCTGTCCTGCTAAATCCCAGATTTGATACTTTATCTGATACTCACCTAGATTTCTGGTAGTAGCAGCAAAATCTGCTCCAAGGGTAGCTAGATGTTCCTTCTGAAAACCTTCACCAAGATATCTTTTTCTAATAGAAGTTTTACCAACTGCAGCGTCACCAATCAAAACTAGCTTAATCATGTATGCACTTGTTGATTTAGGTTGAGTATCTTCAGTTGAGACTTGGTCATCATCTAGACTTTCTTTATGTTTTTTGATATTATCTTCAAACATGATGGGACCTTTGTCTGTCTTTCCCTTCTTACTCTTCGAAGATTGCTTCTTATTAGCCATGTTATCTGTTTAATATTGTGCTTCAATTATATAAAAATATGTGGTAGCACTGTTGAAATAAAGAAAAAAGAGTTAAAATGGTAAAACTCTAGGCTCATCTAGACATGATTTGATGGATAATTTGATAATGCTTAGCTAATTTTCCGATTTCCTCTGCTTCACTATGTGTTAAATGAAACTTCGTTTTCTTATCCTTATATGTTCCCTCGATTAGAGCATAATCTACATCCTTTGCATATTCTTTCAATTGCTCGAAATAGCCTGTATCTCCTGTATAGAGAATCCTTTCGGTGTTCTTATTGATAATATATCCAACAGAAGGAATATCTGGGAGTTTCTTTCCACCGATTATAGATCCGCGGTGTTGAACAGGAAAAGCAGAGATGAGAATATCGTCTATTTCAAAATCCTTCTCTATTGTGATTAGTTCAAGCTCAAAAGGGATTGAATCTCCATAACTCTCAAAGAAAGTCTTCACCAATCCTTCTAGTTCAACCACATTAGAAGGAGAAATTAGTAGAAGTTTCTTACTTCTATTTATCATCCTAAAGAAAGCTAAAAGTGAAAACAAACCTCCAACGTGATCAAAATGACCATGTGTGATTAAGATAATATCGATGTTTTCATAATACTTACCTGGTAAAGTAACTAAATCTCTCAATATTCCATCCCCCACATCAATCAAGAGATTTGAATCCTTCTCAATATTATTTACCAGTATTTGAGTAGCTAACCCAGCAGAAGAGAATAGAACTTTAACTCGTAAGTTGTTACCACTCCAGTCCCACATAACATCTTTAGAATCTTCCATAGATAGAATTGAAATTATCAGCAAATATCTCTTTCGTTTCCTTTGTCGATATATTTTTACTTGAAATTGTAATTAGATACCTAATGATATCTCTGCGTAGATTCTTCAGCCGTCCCTTGACAAAGATGTCAATAAAATGGGAAAACAAGAAGAAACTACATCTAGCAGCGAGAACAGCTTATATTCATTACAGGATAAATAAAGAAAATCCTGAGAAATTAATACAAATTGCTGCATTAGAAATGAAGGCAGAGAAGTATGCTTTAACCATTAAATATCTCGATGAATATCTTGAGATAAATCCTAAAACAAAAAAAGCTTTGCTTCTTCTAGGAATTGCTTATAGACAAAATAAAGAATATGATAAAGCTATCAAAACACACCTGAAATGTCTGAAGAAAGGAGAAGAAGAATCAGATATTCTTTATACATTAGGTATAGATTACGAAAGGGCGGGAAAAATTAGAACTGCCAAAAGGCATTATGCAAAATGTATAGAAATAGACCGCTCTTTTGCTAAATCGTATTTTCGATTAGCTAGATTATATATGAACGATAAGAAATATGATTTAGCTGTAAACCTCTATCTAGACGGTTTATCATTGAGAGAAGGATCAGCTAAAGATTGGATCAACTTATCATTTTGCTACATAAATACTGATAATCTAAAGGCAGCAGAGAAGGTTTTGTTAGAAGCTTTAGAAAATTTTCCAAGTTCTCCTGAAGTTCTCTTTGCTCTTGGAACTTACTACATTAACAAACAGAAATACAAACAAGTTTCAGAGATAATCTCTAAGTTCGATTCAGAAAAGGATTGGTATCTTATCCTCTCTCTCAAACTTAAGGAAGCTATAGATAAGAAAGAATATGGAGAATTAGAGAAGTTATTGGAACAGATTACAAGAGAAGATCGTGATGCTGAGTACTGGTACATGAACACAATTGTCTTTTCTAATAAGAACGAATCTAAGAAAGCGATTCAGTCCTTACGAAAAGCTCTAGATTTGGATCCAGAATTGAAAAAATCAGCAAAGAAAGATGATAACTTTGCGATGATAAGGGAGCTAGTAGAATTCAAACACATCGTCTATCCAAGAAAATAGTTTTTGAAACTGCTCAAAAATGCAGAATTTCTAAATATTTTAATGAGAAAAAAGAGTGATGTCGAATATTAATAGTGATGTAATTTTAGAAGATGTAAAAAAATCTATAAATAGAGTTTTTGAAGCATTAGAAAAACTCGATTCAGAGACTGTTTTATCACATTATCATAACCATCCGGATTTTAGATTTAGTGGTCTCATTTTAGACAAACTATGAATCTAACCTATAATGAACTTTCAACCGCAATGAAGGGGGCTTATGAGACAATGGTAGAACAAAGAATGATAAGAGAAACAGAATTCTTCAATGTTCTTTCAGAAACAAAAGTTTTGTACAACACTACAGGAACTGGATGCCAAATACCAAAGGAGGGAGAAAGAATGGACTTTATAGAGGCAGTGACCCAGATACTATCGTTAATAGATGGAGAGTGGAAAATAATACACGAAACAGAAGAAGCGATACCGAAAAGAGAGGAATAAAAAGAGTGAAGAAGAACAGAAAGAAGCTCAAGCTAAAAGAAATTAACATCTGAAGGATAGAAAACTTTTTTATTAAAGGAAAGAAGAAAAAAATAGCTCAAGAGAATTAAG
>MEHH01000087.1 GCA_001940755.1 Candidatus Heimdallarchaeota archaeon AB_125 | reverse complement strand
CTTCTATATCATTCATATCAAGTCTATCTTCAGTATCTGAGGAGAGAAACTCTTCATAGAGAATTTTTGTTTTTTCAGGTAAAGAGAAAGAAGAAACACTTACAATGTTAGTAAATCGATCTCGTAAAGTTGTTAAATCACCCACAAGATCAAGCTTGAATTCTTCATAAGTAGAAGCATCAACAGGCGGAGCTTCAAAAAATGAAAAACTTGCTTTTGACGCCAAATATGGTAAAGCAAAAAGGTTCTCCAATCGCTGATAGATTGATCCCCAAGTGTATGCTCCCATTTTAATCATTCTCAAACTAGCATTATGAAAAATTGCATAAATTGGTCCAAAAATTGTTGCAACAAAGGATAGCATGCCCATAACTGTAGAACAAATAATCCCAAACAGTGTGACAACTAACCAAAGAGTTTTACCTTCAAGATTTGGGAAAAAAATATCCACAACTGCATTAATGAATACTTCAAAATTACCTGTCTGACTCCCAACAAGAGCAACAGAAGCAGCTATAATTAGAACAATAATTAGTAGATGGTCATAAGTTTCTCCTACTCCTCTTTGAATAGGATAGGCTTTGTTGATTTGATCTTCTTTCATAACTACCTCATCAATCTCTTCTTCAATCTTAACTAGTTCCATTTTTTCAGGACTGGAGAAAAGGTTAGAAATATAGAGAAGATATTTTCGCCAAAGATTGAGAATAGGAACTAATTCACGAAGACCACGAGGGATAAGTAATTCGTAGATAAAGAAGAAAACCTTAGCAAGAACAACAGCAACATAGAGGATGACTCCAAGTATCCAAAGGAAAGGAGTAAGGAAACCTGTAAGAATGTTGCTGAAGAATTTTTTCATGTACATTACAAACTTACTATACTACGTTTTTAATTTTGTGATAGAAAAACAAAGAGTGAAAAGTAGAAAATAACTAACTAATACTTAATTCTCGGATCAATGAAAACATACGTGATATCCGTCAGCAGCCTTGCAACTAAGAAGAGTAATGGAAAAATCGTGTTCGTTGCTAACATCATGGGGTAGTCACGGAATAAAGCTCCTTCTAGAAAGTATGTTCCCAGCCCCGGCCATCCAAACACACTTTCGATCATTACAGAGCCTGCTAAAAGCCCTGGTAGTGAGCTTCCAATAATTGTCACTATTGGTAATAATCCATTTCTAAACGCATGTTTATAGATTACTCCCCTATTCGATACTCCTTTTGCTCTCGCTGTAATTACGTAATCTTGTCTTAGTATTTCCAACAGCTGTGATCTCATTAACCTTGCCATGAACACTAGTCCCCCTAGAGTCAACGCTAATGTTGGCAATATCAGATACTTGTAGAACTTTGGATTAAATAAAAGTGGTTTTATGAACGCATCTTTGTTTGTTACTCCTGTGAAGTTAAATAACTCGAAAGAAATTAACATCAAAAGTTTCGCTAGCCAAAACAAAGGCATTGAGTACCCTAGCAGCATCGCGATCGTTAATGATCTGTCCCAGAAACTATTTCTTCTTGTTGCTGATATTACACCTATTGCTGTTGATAATAGTAGTGATATTATAAATGAAATTACATTTAATATTATAGTATAAGGTGCATGTTCAGCTATTATTTGCGCTATAGGTACCCCTGCTCCTGCTTGAGTATGATACCATGATCTCCCAAAATCAAAGCGGAGCAAATCACTCACATAATCTACATATCTTGTAAACCATGGGATTGTGTACATGGATTCATCCATCAATCCCATTTCTATCGCTGCTCTGTTGTAAGCATTATTGTAACAAGCTTCGTTATCGCACATAATTAATCCCAGTCTCACTACAACTGGGTCACCTGGACTAACGTTGATTAATGTGAAATTCATTAAAGTAATTCCAATCATCACTGGTACTATGTACAATACTCTTCTGATTATGAATCCTTTTAGCGACAATCTATCACTCTAACCTAATACGTTTATGAAATCTCATGCCTTTAAGTTTCTTCCTATCAATCAAGATAGCCATCTTAAGAGCATAGAAAACATATGAATAATTATTCATACCTATATGTTTATATATTTACTTAAATAAACGCTTAACCATGGTTCAGAATCGCAAAATAGAAAGACGTTGCATTTCTTATGAGGGTCATGTTTTCAAACCGTTGGCTATTCCAATGCAAGATTTGGAGCAGCTTACTTTAACTAAAGAGGAAATTACAGCACTTTACTATGCAGATTTTCTTATGCTGAAGCAAATTGATGCTGCTAAAAAGATGGGCATTTCCCAAGCTTCCTTCAGTCGAGATCTAGCCACAGCTCACTCTAAAGTTGCTGATGCATTTTTTGCTACAAAAGCTATTTTGTTTGAAGAACCTAATAAAAAAGAAGATGATTAAATGAAAGTCGCTATACCAGTATCATCAAAAATAGATAATCCAACTATGTTTAATAGGTTTGGACGAGCAAAATACTTCTGTATTATTGAAACAGAAGACGAAACAGCTGTTTTCTTAGATAATCCAGCTGTTGATGCACGTGGAGGTGCAGGATTAAGAGCTGTTGAGTTTCTTGTTGAAAATGGAGTTCAATCAGTAATTGTTCCTCAATTGGGTCCTAATGCTGATAGAGCTCTACGAGCTGCTAATGTCTCAATATTTCAAGGAGAACAACTTCCTGTTAAAGATCTAATAAGTAAATTGAAAAATGAAGATTTAAGAAAAATATAGGTGAAAAAAATGAATTATGCAGTGCATGTAGATAATAATAATGAATTGAATTCTCTAGTGGGGCAACATTTTGGTCATGTTCCTTATTATGCTATATGGGATGATGAAGCAGACTCACTAGAAATTATTGAAAACAGAAGCGATCACAAAGGTGGAGTTGGCCTTCCAATGGAGTTTTTAGCCACTAAATGTGATGTAGTTTTGGTCAAGGGAGCGGGGGCTAGAGCAGTTTCTTTAGGAGAACAGCTTGGTTTACAAGTATATATGGGCGCAAATGGAACTCTCAAAGATACTATTAGTTTCTTTAAGGATGGTAAATTACACAAAGCCTCAAAGGATGATGGATGTAAACACTAACTGAAGGAAACAAGAAATGGAAATAGCAATAGTTTCTGGAAAAGGAGGTACAGGTAAGACCTCACTAGCTGTTAGCTTAGCTCAAACCTTAGAGGATGTACAACTTATAGATGCTGATGTAGACGAACCTAATTGTTCAATCTTTCTAGATATGGATACAGAGCATAAAGCTAATGCAGAAATTCCTGTACCTGTTATTAACTATGATTTATGCACTTTATGTGGAATTTGTAGTGCAAATTGCGAATATAACGCACTGATGAGAGTTCCTGATCAAATTCTTCTTTTTGATAAAATGTGTCATGGATGTGGATTATGTAGTAAAATTTGTCCTGAAAATGCAATAACTGAAACACCAAGAACAATAGGTAAAATCTTACAGGGAGAAAAGGGGAACTTACTCTTTAACTATGGAAAAATGGATGTTGGTGAAGAACTATCCACACCAATTATTTCACAACTAAAACAACATATTTCTAAAGAAAGAAAAATAGTTATTATTGATGCTCCACCAGGTTCAGCATGTCCGATGGTAGAAACAATAGCTGATGTTGATTATGTTATTGTGGTTGGAGAGCCTACGCCATTTGGTTTATCAGATATGAAAATTGTTATTGAAACTTTAAGAATTCTAAATATGAAATTTGGAATTGTAATCAATAAAGATGGCATTGGAGATAAAGAAATGGAACAATTTTGCATTGACGAGAAAATCCCCATTCTACTTAAGATTCCTTTTAGTTTAGAAATTGCCAGAAATTACTCTAAGGGAGTACCTTTCATCAAAATATTACCAGAGATGGCAGCTAAGTTTGAGTCAATGTTGGCTAAGATAAAGGAGGAGATCTGATGAACGAAGGAGATATCAGACAAGTAACTGTCATATCAGGAAAGGGAGGAACAGGAAAAAGCACAATAATAGCTTCAATTGCAGCTTGCCTTAAAGATAAAGCAATTTTAGCTGATGCTGATGTTGATGCTGCTGATTTGTATCTCTTATTTGAACCAGAACAAAGTGAAGGATTTGATTTTTATGGGTTAAGAAAAGCTAAAATCAATCAAGAACTTTGTACTGAATGTGGAATATGTTTGGAAACATGTCGATTCGAAGCAATTTCTAAAGATTTTGAAGTAATTCAAACAAGATGTGAAGGATGTGCGGCATGCCATCATTTATGTCCAATTTCTGCTATTGATATGCTAGATAATGTATCAGGAAAGTATTTTATTTCCGATACTAGAATTGGCAAATTGGTTCATGCAAAACTTCATCCAGGAGAAGAGAGCTCTGGTCTGTTAGTTGCAGAAGTAAGAAAAGTAGCTAAACAGACAGCTGAAAATCAAAATAGAGATTTGGTTTTAATCGATGGTTCTCCAGGCATAGGTTGTCCTGTTATCAGTTCATTAGTAGGAGTTGATATGGCTATAATTGTCACCGAACCTACTCTTTCAGGATATCATGATTTAGATAGAATTTTACAACTGTTAGAACAGTTCAAAATACCGGGATATATAGTAATCAATAGATATGACATAAACGAAGAAATTGCACAAAAAATAGAGAGTGACTTTGAGAACACTTTTCCTATTGTTACAAAGATTCCTTACAATCCTATCTTTGTTCAAGCTATGATTGAGAAAAAATCTGTTCTTGAAGTGGAAACAGAAGATAAGGATGTATTACAAATCAAGAAAATGATTATAGAGTTAAGTAATTTTATACTTAAAAAGTTAAAATTAGATGATTAAACTTATAATCAATCATTTTTTTCTTCTTTCATGGAACATGAAGAGGATTATTTTGTAGGTGGCAAGAACAATAAGATTTTCTATCAATCTTGGATTCCTGAGAATCCAAAAGGAATTATCCAAATAATACATGGTGGGGTTGAACATGTAGGAAGATACAAGCATTTAGTAAAATTCCTGATAGAAAATGATTTTGCAGTATATGGAAATGATCATCGAGGTCATGGTAAGAGTGAAGGAAGAAGAAACCATATTATGAATCATGACGAATTTGTTGTTGATTGTTATACCTTAACAAAAATTATTAAGAAAAACCACAAAGAGTTACCAATCTTTATTGTAGGTCACTCAATGGGTTCTTTCATAGCTCAACGCTACACCATAAAACATCAGAGTGAAATAACAGGTTTAGTTTTGTCAGGTTCTGGAATAGAAATGCCTCCCTTACCTAAAGCTCTTCAAATTCTTGCCAGAATAATGTACAAAATATATCCAATTTTTGTTGGAGCAGCAGGTATAGAACCTGAAGATCTATCAACAGACCCAGAATCTGTTGAAGATTATATGAATGATCCTCTTATAAACTACAAGAAAGCTACTGCAGGTTATGGTATATGTATGGTTGATCATCCTAAGTATGTAAAAGGTGAATTAGCATCAATTAAAACTCCTGTTCTAATTCAAAAAGGCAAGTTAGATACCATGATAATTGGAATTGAAGATTTAATTAGTGAATTGAAAGAAGCAAAAGTAACCACCAAAATTTATGAAAATTACAAACATGAAGTTTATACTGAAACAAAGGAAAAACGAGATCAAGCTTTCAGTGATTTGGTCGTATGGATAAATTCTATAATCTGATCCTATTCATCTTCAGGACTTGAATATTCCTTGATTAATAGTGCGTCTCCTTGATGTATTTTTGCTTCATCTTTTGGGAAGAAGAAATATTCACCTTTCTTCCTAACTGCAAGAATCTGAAAGAAATCATCTGTTAACTCTGCTTCACGGACGGTCTTATCGATGTAAGGAGAGTCTTTTGCTACATAGATGTAGTCTAAAGCTTCTGAAGAGTCGTCTATTACATCTTCTAGAAGAGAATAAGGTTTATGCCTTATAGTGACCCCGAAAGCGATTTTTGTAGCTGCATCTGCAATTTCCTCAAACGAATCTGCCATCCTTAGATATGCCATCAATGTTTGATCATCAAGCATTTCTTGTTTGTAAAGACGTAAAACTTCTTCTATGAGCTCGAATTGAAGTTTATCGACCTTTTCCTCAGTTAGAATAATTAGATTCTTTACCTCAGGCAAATCTTCTAAAGCAAAGAGATATGCTAAATCTACAATTAATTCAGCGGCTTCTTTCATGGTAACTAACAAATCTTGATGGTAACCCAAATCTGTTTTCGGATGCTCCAGATCCTCAGAGATAATCTTTTCTCTTGCAACTTCTACAGAACTTACTAATCCATTTGCTAAATCAATGAATTGGTTAACATTCTCTAATTGCCCTCTGAAGATAAGCAAATCACCTGCAAGCATCACTTCATCATAGTTAAGTAATAATTCGTTATCTGAACGTATTATTCCTATTACATCAATGCCTATTAGATCATGTAGATCAGCTTCAACCTCAGACTTTCCACATAAACACGATTTTTCATTTAATTCTACTAAATCTACAATTTGATCCATATGGTATTGAATGTGCCTGAGCTCTTTTTCTACATTGTAATCCATTAGAACTAGAGAAGCCATGTCAGCTGCTGAATCAGAAATTTGATTGTTAGCTTCACCAATTATGTAATAAATTCTTAGCTGTTCAGCTTGGTTTAAGCTCTTTATTGAGACTGATAGTCTGTCAAGAAGATTCTTGTATAAACCATCAATTTTCTCTTCTAGAACTAATACTTGTTCAGCTACAAGTTTGTCAGTATACAATAAAGATGCAAATGCTAAATCAACACATATCTCTGATAATGTTTTAATTTCTATTAGAATATCTTTAACACTTATTGGTTCATTATCACTCATTGCTAGTCGAACACTCTTTCAAAGAAAATATAGCTGATAAGAATATCAATTTTTCGCTTGGAAAGAACGGAATAAAACTTTATAAGAAACAAATTTGTTTGAATTTGTGAAATTTAGAGATACTTTGAAGAAATTATTTTTTATGGAAAGGAATGAGATTCTCATTCTTTCTGGAATTTTCTTCCTAGGTATGTCTACTGCAATGTTTATGCCTTATGCTCCTATTTGGTTAGCACAGATTTTCAATGTGGATCAGTATTTCATTATTGGGTTTGTTGCTATCATTCCCAATTTCATTATAGCTATCGGAACAACAGTTTGGGGAATAATGAGTGATAAGTTTGGAAACAAGAAATTTGTATTTATGGGATATATCGCTGCTTGTTTAATGTATTTTACTTTGATGTTCATTAACAAACCTTTTGTCTTTCTAGCTGTCATGCTTGTAGGATATATATTCATTTCAGCACAAACATCGAACATATATTCTTATGCTACTTTGACTTCATCAAAGAAAAAAGAAATAATACTAGGAGAAGTAACAGCAACTTTTAGTTTAGCGTGGTTAGTAGCAAGTCCTATTGCAGCAGCTATACATGATAATGCTGCAACTTTCAGTTTAAAATGGTATTCCAGTTCACAATTAAGCTCTATTGTAAATATCAGCTCTCAATCACCTACAAATGGAATTATTAACTTTGCAGCTGTCTTATCAAAATTCTTTTCAGATGAAATTGCAAATAATCCAGCTCAAGGAGTTCAGCTTTTCATTGCTGTAATCTGTTGTGCAATCGCATCAATTATAATAATTTTCACAAAAGAAAAACGATTTAGAGAAAAACTGAAAGAAGCTGATCAACCTATAAAGCTAGGAAAACTAACAGATTTTGTACTAATTTTTGCTGTTTTAATGATTTTATCCTTCTTTCAAAGTGCAACTTCAGGAGGTTTTTGGTCTTATTCTTCATTATATTTTATTGAATTTCTAAATACTCCTGCGTTATATTTCAGCTATTTTCTTATTGGTACGACAACGGTAGCTGTTTTTTTGTCATTACTATTAGGAAGGATAGTAAAAATTAGGAAGATTACAATAGCTGTTATATGTTGTACATTGATTCAAGTTTTAATTTATCTATTCATGTTTCTTTTCCCTAGTAATGTTATTCTTGGATTAGTTGTATATAGCTTCCCAATGTATGTAATTTCTACTATTAGTATGAACAGTCTAGTAGGAACGTATTCTAATAAACTTAGAAGAGCTTCAGCTTTTGGCATTTTTAACACTCTTGGATATGCAGGATCAATTTCAGCAACTTTGATCATGGGTTTTACAGCAGATAAATCTCCAAAAGGTTTAGTAGCTATGCTGGGGTTTGCCTTAGGTTTTTCAATATGCACTTTTGCTTTAGCAATAATTCTTTCCATAATAATTGAAAAAAGAAAGCTTTTAGTCTGAAAAACTTAAGAATGTGAATAAGGAGTGGTCAATAGTGACCAGCAGCTTAAAAATATGTGACCAATCAATATAATCATACAAAAACTAAGGTGAAATGAATGAACTTTGAAGAACTAGGGGAAAAACTAGGTGAAGAAATAGAGAAGAAAGTTAAATCAAAAAGAAAATCATCAGACTTAGAAAGTCCTGAAGACATTAAGGAAGTGTTAAAAGCTGTTTCCAGTGAAGTTCCAGCTTTGATCAAAAATATCTTTACTGCGATATTTGATCCAGAAATAGCTGCAAGTTTTGGAAAAGGAATAGTAGCTCTACATGAAGAACTTACTAATCAAGGTTTGCCAGAAGAAATGATAAATGAAATTGTATTGAATTTCTCTAAATCTTTCAATATTCTGGGCAATGCAATTCAGTCTAATGTAAATGTCAGAAAAGACAACGACTAGAAAAAACTGGTGAGAAATTGGCAGAAAAGTTTTACTCTATAATGATGTCAATCAATTATGTAGCTTATCTGATATTAGTTCTCCCATTAATACTCCTATATTATTTTATAACAAATCCTATTAGAAGAAGATCAAATCAAAGGAAATTGAGAAAAATTCTACAAAAAGGTGGAGTTTCAAAAGAATTGAGAAAAGAAGTACTTGGTTCGTATAAAAACTTCACAAAGATTTTTAGCATAAGCCGCATTCTGAAACAAAGAGGAGAATCAGATAAGAAATTAGATTTAAAAGGTTTAGTAAATGTCAGATAAAGA
>MEHH01000086.1 GCA_001940755.1 Candidatus Heimdallarchaeota archaeon AB_125 | reverse complement strand
TATCTTTTTCAACCTCATATTCAAGTTCTAGATATTTACATGCATATGCGACTTTAGATAAATTACATCCTTCAACAGCTTTGTTTCTAGGAATTTTTCTACCCTGTTTGCGTGAAAGCTTCTTATCGAAATATTCTGGATAGAGTACAAAATAACGCTTTTTGCGTAACATAATATAGCCTTACTCAAATTGTTTTTAAAAGATTTGGAAGATTAACTTATTCTTCCTTTCGTTCAATAAGCACACAGTTAATATTACCATGTTGTCCGGGTCTGCTGGTAACTCTAGCTTTACCGAGTTCTGTATCAACTACACATCCTTTGGTAATAATTCTTCTTCTAGCGTATTCACGATTAGCCCTATTTTCAAGAACATTGATAATTCTAACTTTCTTTGTTATACCTGTTTCTTGATCTATAACATTGGCATGCTCCTCTTTCAGTGTACGATATTTAAGATTTCCACCACGTGTTCTGATTGGTTTAAGAACTCTTGGACCAATCTGGGTTTCAGCTGGATATCTTCCCATATCTCTCTTTTTCTTTGAGGCTGCTCTTCTGATAAGACCACCTGATAATTTCCTTCGTGAGCGTTTTAACCATTGGTATGGCATAGTGTTATTTCACCTTGGAAATCATCCATATTGTTCTAATATAAGACTTTCCATTTTATAGTGAATATACAGAACAAAGTCTGTGGTTTTTAATATTCCGACAAATATATATTTTAAATTGATTAACACTAGGGAAAAATCTAAAAGTCTAAATACCATCCTATAGCTATGAGAAATAAGCCATTCATCTTTTTTCTAGTTTCGCTTCTTATTCTCCCCTTACCAATGCTAATTCAAGCAAATTCTTCTCACATAAATAATCCTACACTATTCAATTCAAACATTGGTTCAAATGAAACTAGTTTTTCAATAGCAGAAGCCAGTAATGTTCTTGAGGCTCAAAGATGGAAAGTTCCAATGTCTAAGAACCAAATTTACCGTGATTTATTGGCCTTCAATGGCAGAGTTATGGTATCTTTTTTCTCTTTTGAAGAGAGAGAGAAATTTATTGAAAGTTCCATTGATTGTGACATAACAATTGAAAGAATTTTCAAGTCAATACCAGCTGTTTCATTTTTCTATGAAGTTGTAGCTTTACAACAATTGAAATTTGATGATTTAAGAGTGAAATATGCTTATCCAATAGGTACATATGATTTTTATATTCCTCAAAATGTAGATATGGATTTTTCTGGATCTGTGGATCTAAGTGTTCTTCGTCAAGCTCTTGAAGTAGATACTATTCATGATGCTGGTGCTACAGGCTATGGGGTTAATATTGCTATTTTAGATAGTGGCTTAAATGCTTCAGTTGCACCAGCTTTAGATGGTTTGAGAAACTATGATGAACCTAAGATTACTATTGATGTTAATCTGATTCCTGCAGTTGAAGATTCTGATGATTTAAGTGGTCATGGAACACACATTGCCTCAATCTTGGCAGGGAATGGCAAATATAGAGATGCTGATGGTATTGTTGAGATAACTGATAATTATGGTATTGCTCCTGATGCTAAGATATTCAATATAAAAGTTCTAGATCGAACTGGTTACGGGAAAGATGAATGGTTAATAATCGGTTTTGATGAAGCAATTCAATACAATCCTCACTTGATCTCTGCTAGTTTAACGTCAGTAACGTTTGCAGAGATGGGTGATCCAATTGAAGAGC
The DNA here is from genome assembly GCA_001940755.1 of Candidatus Heimdallarchaeota archaeon AB_125. GTDB lineage: Archaea > Asgardarchaeota > Heimdallarchaeia > Heimdallarchaeales > Heimdallarchaeaceae > UBA460. The sequence goes on along the minus strand of MEHH01000086.1, from coordinate 7,386 downwards.
TGATCTATGAAGCTGCTAGACAAGATATACCTGTAATTGCATCAGCTGGCAATTATGGTCCTTCAGGATCTTCTATTGGTGCTCCTGCAATTTGGGATCATGTTATTTCCGTTGGTGCATCTGAATACATGAATGATTTAGCAATTTTTACTTCAAAAGGTTTAAACAGAAATTTCTCTGTAGGTATAGATTTACTAGCACCTGGAGTTGCTATACAAGGTAGTGATGCAACAACAGGAGGTTCAAAATGGGTATCTGGAACATCTGTATCTGCACCTATAGTTAGTGGGGTTTTTGCATTATTGATTGGAGCGTTTCCTGGAATTGGTACGCACAAATATGAATCAGAAATTTTAGAAACTGCAATCGATATGAATTTTCCAATAGTCTATCAAGGTAATGGAATGATCAATCCACTAGCTGCATATAATTATTTAGAGAACCTTCGAACTCTTGACCTCTTTACTACATTACCAAAAAGGATTTCTCCAGTGAATGAGTATTTTTACTCTTGTGTAGAAGGGGAAACATCGGAGTTCTTCATTAAATTAATATCATCATTTGATGGACAGATTAATACTTCAGTTGCAGGAGATTCACAATTCATAGAAATACCAGATCAGATTTCTGTTTATACTGGTTGGAATCATTTTGCATTCAACATCACAATTCCTCTTGATACACCTATGAGAGAAATTAATGCAGAAATTTCATTTGAGAATTTAGATGGTATCACTACAACTTTGAGTATTTCAATTCAAACAAGATATTTGGGAGGAACAATTCTTTTTGATAACTCTCATGAAAATGATACTGAAAATCGATGGTTTGATGCTTCCTCGTCAGTAGGAACACATACTTACCTAACTCGAATATTGAAGGATAGAGGATTTAGAATCCGCAATCATTACCGAGGAAACTACTCATTTACAGATATAGACATATTAGTTATCTCAGATCCAGAATTCAATTTTACATCCAAAGAGTTAGATGATATTCATAGTTTTGTTCAAAATGGAGGTTCGCTTCTATTCTTAATTGATAGTATCAGGTTTATTGATGCGAAGTCTATTGAAAATGAACCTTTAATCTCAAGTAACTATTATGCTTGTGATGAATTACTGGGACAATTTGGTGCAAGTGTAGGAGAAGCAATCCCTATAGATTATATTCCATATGAAGCTCAGGTTGTTGAAACAAGTAATATATTTGAAGTGGATTCTTTCATGTTTTGGGGAAGACCAGTTGGTTTCAACGATAATCCAAATGAAAACAATACTGCACTAGCAACATTTGAGGCAGTTATAGATGATGTAGAATATGTGTTTAATGCAACTTTAGCAAAAGAATATTATAATGGAAGGGTAATGATTTTTGGTTCTGGATACCCATTTACAGATCATGGCTTGTTACCCGATTCTTATGAAGATAAACCTTCTAGAGCTGGACTGGATAATTCATTCAAAGATATCTTTGGTTTGGATTTGAAAAACTCCCAATTGGTAAATGAAACATTCAATTGGCTTATTGATACTCATAGACCAAAGTATATAGTAGAGAGTATTCCTGAGAATATACTTATTCGAAAACAGGTTTCTTTTGGTGTAGAAGTCAAATTTACAAACGGAAGTTCTTACATAAGTGCAAATTACAAATTAAATGCTACTCTATTGTATCCAAATCATGTATTTGAACATCTTGAACTTGAGTATAATTCCACAACTGGTAAGTACAGTATTGACTTTGCATTTGAAATGTATGGATTGCATACTTTGTATGTTCCACTAAAATTCTCTGGTTTTACTCCTTCAGATGGTCGCATAGAAATCTTCGTAAATGTCCAGTTTTGGGATAAATTAGATACAATAAGAACAATCGTTAACTGGGTAATAGGTATAATACTTGTTTCTTTAGTTATGATCCCGGTCATCAGCTATCGATTCAGGAAAATACTGACATAATTATCCTTCTCTCCTTTTTCTCATTTCGTGTGTGTGGGCTTCTGCACAGCGTTTTCCGAAAGGTTTAAATAGTGTGCAAAATATATACACATGTGGAATTAAATTACACACACGCTCAAAAAAAGTGATTGGAATGAAAAGGGAAAGACTACCAAAAGGATCAGTTGAAGTGATTGAATTATTAGAGGACAAGGGAGCATTAACTCAAAAAGAGATAATAGACAGCTTACTAGAGACCAAGCCACGAGCAATTAGATACACCGTAAGACAGTTGTTAGAGAGAACAGTACTTGTTAACAGAGCTAATTTTGAGGACATGAGATCATCATTAATAGGACTCAATCCAGAGATGGATAATAACTTAAAGGATCTAATAACTCTAAGTAAAGAAAGAGTTATTGCTTTAGCTTAAACATCAAAATCTTTTTTATCTCTTATTTCTCAATTTTTATGAGAGATAAATGACAATTAAAATCATAGCTAATATTTCTGGTATATTTGTATTTGATAATCAAGATAAGTTGATGAAGTTTTCAGCTTATGAAAAGAAGCCTGAAAAAATAGCTGAAAAAATTCATAATTTATCAAAATATAACATATCTGAAGAATTAGACGATATATTCTCCGACTTAAAGGAGGAACTTATTGAGACTAATTCCGTTGATATTCGGAATTATTCTAGAAGTAAAGGAATTAAGAGTGAACTGATTACTAAATCAGAAAATTATCAAAGTTTAATTTCCCAGATTCCTGAAATCCTTATTCAGAAAAATTACGTTAAGAATGAAGCAGAGTTTAATCAACTGCTACAGGAAGCTAGTATAAGTATTTCAAAGAAAAGTGTTACTTATAGTTCTCAAAGAATCGACAAAAATGTTGTACATGCCATTCTCTCAATGGATGACATAGATAAAACAACAAATCTTTTCACATCTAGAATAAGAGAATGGTATGGAGTTCATTTCCCAGAAATTCTGAAGGAAGTGCAAAATCATGTTACTCTGGGCAAAATCATTACTGAAATTGGGACTAGACAAAACTTTACTGAAGATGGTCTCAAAGAATATGGTTTTTCCATTGAGCGAAGTAAGAAATTAGCCCAACTAGCTTCAAATTCAATGGGAGCACATTATGAAGATAAAGATATTCTTCCTCTCCAAGAAATGACAAAAAGAACTCTTGACCTCTATGAAGAGAGAGATAATTTAGACAACTGGATTGAAAGAGAGATGGGAAGAATTGCTCCAAACATGAAAGCTATAGTAGGATCAGCAATTGCTGCCCGATTAATAGCTTTGGCTGGAGGTCTGATGGAAATAGCAATGAAACCTTCAAGTACTGTTCAACTTTTAGGTGCAGAAAAAGCTTTATTCAGAGCACTAAAAACTGGAGCTAAACCACCAAAGCATGGAATTATCTACCAAATGCCAGAGATACACAGTTGTTCCTGGTGGCAGAGAGGAAATATTTCTAGAGCTATTGCTGGAAAATTAACTATCGCAGCAAGGGTAGATGCATTTCAAGGAGATTTCATTGGAGATCAACTACGACTTGAAGTTGAGCAAAAAATTGTTGAAATTAAAGAGAAATATAAGAATCCTCCCGAAGGCAAAAAACCCCCAGTAGACAGAAGTTTCCAACCATCACAACCTAGACCAAAACGAGGTAGTTATACAGGTGGTCAGAGGAGTGGTCAAAGAGGAGGTCAAAGGAAACCTCAATATAAGAAACAATATCCAAAGAGGAAATAAAAATGTCAAACCCAGAAAAACACAAATTTGATAATCTGTTTTGGTTAACAACAAAAGACGGAAACAAGAGATTAGCAACCATCAACGCAGATCCTGGAAATAAAGTTTATACAGAGAGATTACTAAATGAAGAAGGAGTAGAGTATAGAACTTTTGATCCCTACAAAAGTAAACTAGGTGCAGCAATTTTCAAGAAACTTAAAACATTTCCTCTGAATAAAGGAAGCAAAATCTTGTATTTAGGTGCTGCATCAGGCACAACAGTATCCCATGTTTCTGATATAGTGGGGGATGAAGGGTTAATCTTTGCTGTGGAGTTTTCAGCAAGATCAATGAGAGACCTTATAGTTGTAGCTGAAAGAAGAAAAAATATTATCCCTCTTCATGCAGATGCCAGATTCCCTGAAGAATATAGCAATACAGTATCACAAGTAGACATTGTCTATGAAGATGTTGCTCAACCATTTCAAGCAGAGATTCTTGACACTAATGTTAAAACCTATCTAAAGGATGGAGGATACTACTTTTTAGCTGTAAAATCTAGAAGTATTGATGTTACTAAAGATCCAAAGATTATTTACAAAGAAGTAATTGACAAACTTGAATCTTTTGGTTTGAAAGTTATTGAGACAATTGATTTAGAACCTTATGAAAAAGATCATATTATGATTGTTGGGCAAAAATAACTGCTCAACCTAACTTTCTTTTATATCTGCATATTTTTTAACCCAGTTCTTAACTAAATCGAATGCTTTCTTCATTTGGTTAAGTTCATCCACAGTAAAAGTAGGGATGTTTTGAGTTAAAGGACTGTCAGAATCTTCTACAATCATTACTGCTCTTCGTTTAGTTAAAGAAGCTATATCTTGAGTTAGAATTGCCCTTTCTATGATGTTTTTTTGTTGAATTTCATCAACACATACTAGAACATTCATTCCACTATGAAAGTCAAGATTCTTTTGCTCTCCAAAAGCATCGAAGGGAGATTGTCGAGTCCAGAATTGAGTAAAGAAACCTAACTCTTCAAGAATTGCAGAAATTTCTTCTTTAAAACTTGAAAGATTTTCTGTTGAATATTGAGGTCTTTCCTCTTTTTCAATATCTATGTTGAAGATTTTGATGCCTTGAGCTATAGGAGAGTCAAGTATTTCTTCCAATTTAGCAGCTGTGGTGGGTGTAGGATTTATTGAATGTTCATATTCATAGATTGTTCTTCTAGAAACTCCTACAAGATGTGCTAAATCTGCATAACTTAGATTTTTATCTAGTCTAGCCTGTCTAAGTAATTTTCTATTGATTTGAACAAAGTAACCTCCTTTACTGCAATATACAATAGGAGGTACTCCATGAGAAACTAGGTTAGTGAAGGTTTCACTGCTAACAACTGGAATACCATATCTTAGAAGGACTAATCCATCATCTATTTCTGAGAAACGTCTTCCTCGCTCACCTATAATCAATGGAGATGCGTTGAGAAAAGAAGCGATGTTCTTCAGCTCGAAAGAGATATCACGGTTGAAATTATCTATATAGGGTTCAACTTTAATAATCATTAACTGGTCTCTTTTTTTTGCAATAATATCAAAGCAAGCTTTACTACCTGGAGATAGTTGAGCAATAGTGTACCCGTTTGTATGGAGAATGTGTTCAACATCGGATAGTATTGCTAATCGATTGCTTTTAGACATATTTTAACACACAGTTTCCTTCTAAAAAACATCAAGAGGATGCAATTATAAGTTTAGCTTTGTAAACATTCCGATAATCAAATTACAAACTTTTCGACATGTAAGGACCATCTTTTGTATATCCTAACTTTTGGTAATATTCCCTAACTCCCACACCAGAAATCACAGAAATCTTTTTACTATCTTTTTCTCTACCAATTTCTTCAGCTCTCAACATCAATTCTTTTCCATAACCTTTGTGTTGCCATTGGAGAGAACTTTTCTTCAATGCTCTCAAACCATGAAGCTCTCCATAAACATGTAACTCTCTTACAACTATTGTTGAGTTATCAAACTCTGGACGAATTAATTTATCACTTAACTCTCTTAATCGCAGAAAACCGATCAAAGCATCACTTTCAGTCTCTTCAAAGGTTAGAAAATGTTCTACACCTCCACTAGCTTCATAAGATCTTTCAATTAGCTCAATCTTACTCTGATCAATCTTCTTGTCTTTTTTATAAATTACATGGCCCACTTCTCTACATCGAATACATTGACATTTTTTACCTTCTTTTTCAAGAATAGCTTGTACATCTAATCTTAAATCACTTTTATTTGGTCCTGCAGCAATTTGATGTGCTGGGATATCTCTAAGGATTCTTTTTATTCTGACATAAGGTGGAATAAATTCTTTTATCTTAGCTATTAAGCTTGCAGCTGTTTCATTTGTTAAAGGTTCATATTCTCCTTTTTGATAATCATCGAATAGTTTTGTTCCTGGGATAACCATAGTTGGATATATCTTTAACTCATCAGGACGGAACCTAGAATCATTGAATAGAATTTCAAAAGATTCAATATCTCTCTCAAATGTTGAACCGGGGAGTCCTGGCATCATATGAGCTGTAATCTTTAAACCAGAATCTCTAATGAATTGAAAAGCTTCAGTTGTTTCTTTAACTCCATGACCACGTTGCATTTTGTCTAGTATATCATCAAAAACTGATTGAACACCAACTTCTAATCTTGTGACTCCATAATCAATCAAATGATTAATTTTCTCATGATTTATCTGATCAGGTCTTGTTTCAGCTGTTAAGCCAACACATCGATGAACAGCTGTTTCGTTAATTCTATGTGCCTCTTGAATATCCTTTGAATCAACTTCGTTAAAAGCATCAAACATTCTTTGAATGAACCATTGTTGATATTCAACTGGTTGGTTAGTAAATGTTCCTCCCATTATTATTGCATCGATTTTCTCTGTTGAGTGACCTATAGATTCAAGTTGTTTAATCCTATCAATAACTTGAAGGTAAGGATCAAAATTGTTTCTAATACCTCTCATGGTTGTAGGTTCATATCCTGTATAACTCTGAGGTTTTTCTATATCTGGTCCTCCTGGACACATAATGCATTTCCCATGAGGACACTCCCAAGGTCGAGTCATAGCTGCTATTATAGCAACTCCTGATAAAGTTCGAACTATACGTTTTAGTAGTATTGGTAAGAGTAAATCTCTCTCTTCAGAATCACATATTGCTAAAATCTCACTATTCTTTGGAAAATCCTTCAACTTGTATTTTTTAGCAACTTCACGCTTAACTTGATCTAGAATTTTTCTACTAGGTTCATCTAAAATTAGTAATTTTTCTTTAATTTCAAATAGAGCCTTTTCACGAATATTCATTTGAAAACAGTTTATCAGTAAATAGAAAAAGTTATCTGGAACGACGTTTAGCTCCCATACTTTGAGCTTGACCTGGGAAACGACCTAGAATAACTCGTTTAACATACTTGTTTCTTAAACCCTTTCTTGGAATAGGACTGTGTCTTTCTTTTCCTTCAACTTTTGGAGTTTGTTTTCTAACTTTTCCTGCTTTTTGGAGCGAACCGTGACCCATTTAATCACCTTTCTTGTCTACTTTATAGGGCGATGGTCTGTTTAAAAACTTATAGTTTTTGGTTAAGAAAAGAATGAAAATCTGTGTAGATTCATATTTA
>MEHH01000085.1 GCA_001940755.1 Candidatus Heimdallarchaeota archaeon AB_125 | reverse complement strand
TTTGTACAAATTCTTTAGAAGTGCTGAGAGCACATCATGGGGACGCCACATCCCCTCCTACCCCGTTCACCTTACGTTTGGGTAAGGCTTTCGGATCGCTTTTGGTTGTGTTAAGGAGGTAGCTCCGAATACCATCACTAATTGTGGTACTGCTACAGTCCTTCAGAATTCATTCTACACTATACTATTTAAACACAAAAATTGTACAAAAAAGGTTTTATAAATCACTGTGAGAAGAATCTTTAATGAAAACTGATAGTGAAAATTTAGGTAAAACAATGACATTATCTGATGGAAGGAAATTGGGCTATATAGAAAGAGGAACCTCAAAAGATGAAACTGTGTTTTATTTACATGGATGGCCAAGTTCTAGATTGGAATTATTGGAAGTTACTTCATTTATTACAATTTCAGGATATAGATTAATCTCTATAGATAGACCTGGAATTGGCTTATCTGATTTTAAAAAGAAAAGAACTTTACTTGATATAGCAGATGATGTGGTTGAATTAGCAGATTTCTTAGACATCAAGAAATTCTCTGTTTTGGGTTTATCAGGTGGTGCTCCATATGCTCATGCTTGCGCATTTAAAATTCCTGATCGACTAAATTCTGTTGGGATTGTGTCAGGTTTGGGTCCTCTTTATATCACAAAGAAGCACATGTCTGGTCCTGAAGGCTTTATGCTAACTTTAGGTAAAACAGCACCTTGGCTACTAAGGATATTCATAAATGCTGCACTTGCTAAACCATTAAAATCAAAAAACCAAGATAAAGCAAAAGAAAAATTCTTGGCAGTTAATTTGAAAAATGCTCCAGAACCTGAACGTAAGAGATTAGAGCATCCTGGGGTGTTTGATGCTATTTGGAAACAAATGCAAGAAGCTTTCATTCAGGGAACCAAAGGTTCTACAAAAGATGTCTCACTTTACACAAAGCACTGGGGATTTGAACTGAAAGACATTCCTGATAAAGTCAAATACTTCCTTTGGCATGGAGAACTGGACAATCTTGCACCTGTAGGTATTGGTAAAGCTGTAGCAGAAGAGATTCATCATTGTGTTTCAAAATATTATCCAGAAGAAGGGCATTCTTCAATACTGTTCAATAATTTTGAAGAAATTATTAATACGTTGCTAACTGCATAGAAAATTACTGATTTTGTTCAAAATCTAGTAACCACTTCTTTTTTTCTATACCTCCACCATAACCAACTAACTTCCCATCACTTCCAATTACTCTATGACAAGGAATAATTATGCTAATAGGATTTTTTCCATTAGCATTCCCAACTGCTCTAACTGCTCTCTTATTACCAACATTCACAGCAAGTTCTCTATATGATATAGTACTCCCAAATGGAATTTCAATTAGTTGCTTCCACACTTCTTCTTGAAACTCAGTTCCTGAAGGAGATAAATCTAGATCAAACTTCCTTCTTTCTCCTTTGAAATATTCATCAAGTTGTTTCAATGCTCTCTCTAAAATCCTAGGAATTTCTTTTGATTGTTTCTTCTTATTCTGAAAATTACACTCTAAAATGCTTTGTTGATTACTAATTACTACTAAATTCCCAATAGGGGAGTTATAATTGGCTATATAGAACTCTTCCAAATAAACTACCTATATCTATTAGTTAGAGGGAAAATTTATTAAACTATGCGATAAAACTACTTCTTAGTGAAATAAAAGATGGCATCAGCATATATTTTGATAAATTGTGAGATAGGAGAAGAAGCAAGCGTTATGTCCCAACTAAAAGAAATGCCCAATGTTTCTGAGGTACACATCGTATATGGAGTCTATGATTTAATAGCAAAAATTGAAGCAGAGGACACAGATAGTTTGAAGAAAATAGTAACAGAAAATCTTAGAGTATTGGAGAAGGTTCGCTCAACAATGACCATGATTTGCGTTGATCAATAATACTCCACTATTTTTTTATTATTCTTCAATTAGGATACATTTTCTTTGCTATTTAGATTCTGTTGTCTAACTTCATTTTCTGAAGGTTTTGTATCTCGAATTCTCAGGTTATGCAGTAGGTTTTTATTAGAGTAAACTAATCCTTTTTGTAGTTGCTTCTTCAAGAGGAATATCTGAAAATCCTAAAAACTACATGTTGTTATATTAGGTTTTTATGTATCTTATTCAAATATTAATTGTACAGTATGTAGAAAAAAGTTCTATTATTCCACATCTCTACCTAAAGATGTGCTTTATGTTTCTGAGGTACACATCGTTTATGCACGTTATGAAACTTGGTTAAGCTTGCCAGAAGGCGCTTAACCGTCGTTTAGGTGGGTCCCCTCACGTGCATTGAGGGGAAGGAATCAGGAGGAAGGAAAGTACCAGAGAGGGAAGCAATGTTGTGAGCAGCATTGATATGAGTATTAACTTTTTGACTACACTTCTTACAAGGAGCAATATCATACTGACCTTTTTGACGAATTAATGAACCACCACACCCATAATGAATAGTGCTGGTATGATAAGAGGGAACTATTTCTAACTGTATGTCGTACCCAAGCTCAATAGAAGCTAACCAGATAGCTTTTTTGTAAATAAACAAACTATCAGGCATAGTGTAGATAGCTTTAGCTAAAGCACCTTTGGTACCTGTTGGATCAGCTACTAAACGCTCAATCTTGAGTACTTTACACTTCTTTTTCACCAAAACAGCTGCAAGAAAGTTAGGGAGACGGCGGGTGATTTCTCGAAGGATTCTACTACGTCGAGTATAGACTCGATTGAGTTCTCCCTTGAGTTTACAACTTCCATGAATGTCATACTCCTTTCGTTTGCGAAGATAACCTAAGTTAAGTTCATCGACAACTTTGGTACTGAGATGATCATACTGTGAGGCCAAATCTAATAAATCCGAAGGGAGAGGAATGGGAGTGTTAAAAACAACCATATATCTTCCTAAACGGTTAATATCTACTCCCAGAACGGAAGATTTCTTTCCAGGAATCTGCGAAAGATAGCGGTGGAGAAGGATAGAGGAGTGAAAACAACCATGTGCTCCTTCAAGTACTACAATCACCCTAGGTTTATAATTAGGAGCTTGTCCACTACTTACTTGAAAAACTCTGATATTAGCACCGTTTTGGATATATTTTAGAACCTTCGGTGGAAAGAGAACCTGAGCTGATAATAGCTTTTTTCCCTTCTTTGGAAAACCAAGTACAGTCCAACCTTGGTTCTTTATTTGGTTTGTCAGATCTTTTGCATTCCCTTGACGGGAGATAACATAATCCATTTTCATTAATAGTTTGATTGGTAATTTTCCTTTCTTTTTTCGTTTAAATGGTAGGGGAACAACTTTAGCTACGGGTAATCCTTGTACTAAATGAGGGACAATCTGCATGTAATGGTCAAAGAGTGTGAAAACGACTATCTGCCTGACAGCAGAAAAGAGTTTTCGATTAGGCTTACCTATAATTATTGCAATTTGTTCCGCAAGTTCTTTGAGACTTTTCCAGCGAGAAGGTTGAGGACTGTTGATCCAAGAGGTGAGAAAAGGAACGACAGAGTTTTGTTCCTTTTTCAAAAGTTGGAGTTTGCTCAGAAATGCTTTCTGGTTCTTGTTCAGTTTGGGAATAAGTGAAAATTCATGTTGTTGGTAGAACAATGTATCATCAAGAGCTTGGAGAACTTCTCGTTGTGTTCTAGTTGGTAGAGAGGAGTTCAATTGGAGGAATTCGGAAACATACTTTGTTCTATACTTCTTACTCCAATAGGAGTTTGTTTGAGATCTGGTACTAGTGAGGAGGTTGATAATGTATCTCCTTTTTAATTTCCAATAGTTTCCCAAGCTTCGTTCAGTATAAGGAGACCGACCGAAAACTATCCATTCTATCAACTGTTGAGGATTCTTAAGTAAGAAGTTGACTAATCCTTTCACTTTCTTTTCCTTGTCTAGCTTACCTTTGATAGCTATATATAACCAATGAAAGGCGCTTTGTGCAATGTTGGGACTTTTTCCTATCGTTTTGCATAGTTGTCGTGTGAAGAATCTTTCTTTTGGATTGTTCCTGTAGAGTTCCACAGCTTGCTTGATCACTTGAGGAGTAAGTAGTTGATTTTGCATTACTTCTAGTGTTCTTATCCTCTTGTTAATTTCTTCTCTTTGGGATTGATCTGCACATTTTAGCACCACCTGATAACTCCTCATCACACCTTCTGAAGAAGAATGGAGAAAAGTCTGGTTTGTTGCTGTTTGTGTGACCATTTTCCTCGTTATCTAATCCGCAAAATAGTATTTAAAGGTAAGAAATCACCTAGATGGAGAATATTTTTCTTTGCTTTATCTATCATTCTATCCTCTTTTTTTTTCCTTCACATAGTGTTCGTTTATGGTGTTTATGACTTAATTGCTAAAATTGAGGCAGAGGATACTGATTCTCTTAAGAAGATAGTTACTGAGAATCTTAGAGTTTTGGAGAAAGTTCGTTCTACAATGACTATGATTTGTGTAGATCAATAATCTCACATCTCTCTTTTATTTTTCTTTTTACTTAGTATTTCCTTTTTTAAACTACTTTTTTATGTTATTTTTAGTTTTATCCTTTTGTGTAGATTTTAATTTTCGTATGGTTTTATTTATTATATTTTTCATTTCATTATTTGTCTCATACTTTTCTTTTAATCTAACTAAAACTGGAACAGCTCTATCATCACCAATTTTTCCAAGTACTTCTGTTAAAATTTCTAGATGTTTCTTATTTGTACATCTTTCAAGAATCTGAATTAAATCATGTACATTATCCTTATCACATAATCTTAACAAAGCAGATTCAATTCCCATTAAGGAACCAAAATCATTGGATTTCTCAAACAAATCAAGAAGGTGAGGTATTGCTTCTTTGTTACCTAACCTACCTAAAGCTGCGGCACTATACTGAATGCTTTTTTTAGAAGTATTAAGTAGCTCCAAAAGTGGATTGTAGGCTTCCACTATTGGATTATGAATAATTTGACTTGCAGCAGCATTTTGAACCTTATCATCAGGTTGTTTCAGAGCATCCAATAAAATATCATGAACACGCTTATTTTTCGCACTTCCTATAGCATAAACAATATCCCTCTTTACTCTTATTGGTGCTTGATAGTAATATTTTTCCATAAAAGAGATTATTTCTTCATTAGGAATATATTCTTTTGTTCCTAGTAATGATATTACTATGCATTTGAGCTCATCAGATATATCTTCTTCTAATGCTGTTAACAAAGGTTTTAGGAGCCTTTCATCTTCGAAGAAACTCATGGATTTGATGATTCTTAGTCTTAGGTTATTCAAAGTAGTTTCATTATATAATCTTATTAAATTAGGAACGATTCTATTGTCTGCAATATCACCTAAAACATCTATTATAAGAAATTGTAAAGATTCTGATACATCTTTAATCATCTCTAATAAAGATTCTGAGGTATCAGCAGAATTTTTTCCAACAAGTACTTCTGAAACTATCTCTACCAAATCTGATGAATGAATATATAGTTCATGGGTATCCAGTCTCTTTAGAAGTAGTTTTATACAATCTTCTTGGTTGATTCGAAGAATTATTTTGGAAACAATTAATTGAAGATTTTTTAAAGAATTTCCATTCGATGGATGAATAAAAAGATCAAATTCTTTATTTAAGATTTGTGAGGTAATCTGTGAGATTATTTTTGGATCCAAATTTTCTGAAAAGCCGATACTTTCCCTCTTAAGACCATCAATACATTGTTCAAAAACATTTAGGTCTATTTCTAGCACCTCTAGATTTGAAATTTGTTTAATATTCTTAAGTAAAAAATTAATAATTGTTATTGTATCACTTCTAAAATTCTTTAAAAACTCTTTAACAAATTCTTCACTGGAATTATTTCTGAAAAGATAAATCAAATCATCTTCGCTTTTTAATCCTGATTCCAGCTGACTGGAAGATTTAAAGAAAGTTTGAACTGTTAAATCACCTTTCAAATCATTCATGACTTTATTTACATGCTCGTGGAAGTATGAATCTGAGATGTTTTCTATGAAATATTGGAGTGGTTCTATTGCTCTTTTATCTTTAAACTCACCTATCATATCTATAGTAAAGTAATTTAATTCTGTTGATGATCTAATATCTAATAATAAAAGAAGAAAGAAATCTAAAGCGTATTCTGTTTTATCTCTAATGAGTTTATTTAGATAATACTCTTTAGCCTCCATCATACTTTCCTTAGCAAATTCTTCCATATATTCATCTGTACTAATAGAGCTGTTTATAGTTTGATAATAGTACTTCTCAATTTCTTTTAATTTGGAAATCCTTCTCATTGATTCTTCAGATATATATTTTTCAACAATTCTTCTTACTTTGATTTCATTATTCTCTTTTTCTTTTTCAAAAGATTTAAAATCCCACCCTAATCCCTCCAAAATAGTTTCAGCTAAATATTTTTCATCATTATATTCCGAATAATTGTATATTTCTACAAGTTGCTTTAAAGCTCTTTTGTCATCTAAATAATGTACAATTTGCATCATAAGAATTGTCTCATGCTTCGACAGATATTTCCATTCAAGTAGTTTATACTTATCTACTAATTTTGGATTTGTTTTTCCAACAGAAGCTATTAGCTGGGGAATTATGGTAAAACAGATCGAGTTAATCTCATTGTGATCTTCCGATTTTATAATGTCTTCCTCTTCATAATAATCATAATATTCATCATAATCGTCAAAAAATATTTCAAGGATATAACACAATTCAGAAGCATATGAAAGTAATGGCTTAAGTGTTATCTCTCCATAATTTGGTAGAACTTTCCAATCGTATTCTAATGGTTTAGATAGAAATGCTAAAAAATCAAGATAAAATGCTTCTTCATTTATTCTTGGTTTCCATTTGAATTTTTTTAGAATCTTTTCTACTTTTTGGAAACTTTTTTCAGGAATTCGACAAAAAATAGCTAAAAGAAGTGATATAATTCTAGAATCATCTGACTCTTCTATTTTTTCGAGATAATTAGAACATTCTGATCTACTAAGATTTGCAATAAAACTACTAGCTTCACCTACAGAATTGATTAAACTGATATTATCATTTATTGATTTATAATTGAGAAACTCTTTTAAGTCAATTTCCTTTTCATTGGTGGGTTGCCATTTTAGAAAATCCAATACTTTTAGAGATCCTTTTTTTCTAACAACATTTTTATCATGATGTAAGACTTTCAAAAGAGATTCTGTAAGAGATTTCTGAAGTTTTTCTTCTTCGAAATTATTCAGTAAAACTCCAATAACAGGAGTTGGAAACCGTCTTTCCACCATATGATCAAGTAATATCTCAATCCCTTTTTCTCCAAACAAAAACAATCCTTTCGGAATACTGTATAACCAATCTCCTTTTAGTAAATCTTTTAGAAAGAAGAGTGCTTCATCTCCTCTGTTAATAATTTCTTCCCAATCTTCCTTAATTGCTAGATATAACAATTCATCTGATCCTTCTGATGGGATAGAATCAAAATTCTCTAAGATCTCTGCTGCTGTTTTTCTAACCTTATCTGCATTTGGATAATCAGAATGAAATAAACATTTTGTTGCAATTTTTATTGTTTCCTTTTTGTCAATCATACATAATAGTTTCAAGTTTCTAATAATGTCACGGTGATTAACTTCATTTTCAATCCTATCTATAATCATTGAAATTATGTCTTTCTTGAGTTCGGGAAATTCAGTTACTGCATCTTTAGAATAGATTAGAGTATTTGATAACATTATCTCCTTTAATTTTCTTTTCTCCTCATTATCCACTATCTTATAGATTGAATACAGTGCTTCTGATTCAGTATAATACATCCTCCTAAGTTCATACATTTCGAGTAATAGTGGTAAGATATCTTTGTTACCAGTATTTCCTAAGGCAAGGGTAGATTTCTTTCTGATTTCGTCTTTAGGATGATATTTTGCGCAATTAATAACATCATTAAACTTAGAAGTGTCACCTTCACTTAATAACGAAATATTCTCAAAACACTTTTCCGTGTTCTTACTATCTTGCATGATATTACATACTTATATCTGGTTTAAGATTAAAAAATTTTCGTAGAAAATAGCAAAAGAGTATTAATCATTAATTTCCTAATTTCTTTTTTCAGTGGAAAAATATTTCTCAAATACCAGCAGCCCATCTTTGATGATAACAACACTGTGGATATTCTTATAGGTGTTGTCCTCGATGCGGATTACCAGATCCTCTAGGGATTCTTCTTTCATTCCCACATCGGCCAAGCTCGCAGTGGACCAGCCGTCTCCGGTCTGGTCCGGCGGATCAAAGATCGAGGGATTACAGAAAAGGCTTAATCCCGCATACAATACCGCCAGGAATAACAGTTTCAGAATACCTTTTTTCATCTCGGGCCTCCCTGTCCTATGCCATACATTCCTGTACTACATCATCTCTTAAACGTAATTCAGGATGGGTGGTCCTATATAATATCATCATTATAACCCAGCGATACGACTCCTTAATCCTCATTTCAGGGCATTAAAAGCATCCATCACCTGCAGGAAATCATCGCTGACATATTAATAAATACCCTTACCGGTTTTTTTCGCCCCTTCATACTCACCCCGCTCCTTTTTGACCTTCAGCACCATACGGTACGGCGGTTTGAGCTTGTACGGCCGGAACAGGCTCCGCTGGTTCAGCGCCCGGGCAGTTTCCGTACGGATGAGTTGGCGGAAAAGAGTGTAATCCGGTCCCGAAGGGCTGCACTCCTTTCCCGAGACCACTCCTGCCACACCTTCCATATCAACGGAAATAAAAACCTTGAGTTTTGTTTGGGAAGGTTGGCTCAGAGCAAAGTATGCCATTATAATGAGAGAAAGAAGGATCATCATCCTTTTCATGGTTAGTCTCCTGTTAAATTGCACTATGTATGAGGATTCAGACCGGGGATTCTCTCTCCCGGCTACTGGATTTTCAGGTCGATGAGCAGAAGATCGCGGTCTCTGTCCTTTCCCACAGCCAAAATACGGCCTGCCGCATCCACTGCTACGCTCTGTCCTCCGAAAGTCATCCCGGTCCATGGGCCGTGGGTTATCTGGCCGACCAGGTCCGTGCCAATGACCGGACATCCGGTCTTTTGGGCTACATTCCGTACAACTTTATGCAGTGCTTTCCCATGATGGGGCCAATCTGTTTCATTGGCTGCCCAGCCGTAGGGAATAATCACAAGATCGGGTTTTGTCACTTTCAACTGTTCCAGCAATTCGGGCTTAAAGGAATCGGCACAGATAAGCATTCCCATCCGGCCCAGTGCCGTATTGACTGC
>MEHH01000084.1 GCA_001940755.1 Candidatus Heimdallarchaeota archaeon AB_125 | reverse complement strand
CAGTTTCAGGTTATGAAGATCTTGATAAAGTAATAATAGTTGATCAGTCATCATTAAGTAAATCGAGACGATCCAATCCAGCAACTTATCTTGGTGTTTTTGATGAAATTAGGCAGTTCTATGGGTCCATTCCAGAAGCGAAAGCTAAAGGATTAACATCAGGTCACTTCAGTTTCAATACTTCAAAAGGACAATGTCCTGAATGCCGAGGATTAGGAGAAAGAAGGATAGAACTACTCTTTCTATCAGATGTTTGGGTTCAGTGCCCACTGTGTAAAGGTAAACGGTACAAGAAAAATGTTCTATCAGTAAGATATAGGAAGAAAACCATCTCAGATATCTTAGAAATGACTGTAGAAGAAGCTACAGAATTGTTTTCGAATATAGAAAAAATTCATAGACCATTACAATTAGCAGTAGATGTAGGGTTGGGATACTTGAAAATGGGACAACCAACAACAACAATTTCAGGTGGAGAAGCTGAACGTCTAAAAATAAGTAGAGAACTATCAAAACGAACACATGATAAGAGTATCTACTTGCTAGATGAACCATCTCAAGGTCTTCATTTCTATGATATTGATAAATTGATTAAGGTTGTTCATAGATTAGCAGATGAAGAAAATACAGTTGTGATTATTGATCATAACATGGATATTGTTAAGCAAGCAGATAGAATAATAGATTTGGGACCTGAAGGGGGTTCTAGAAATGGAGGGTATTTGGTTGCTGAAGGAATAGTATCTGATATCATAACAGCTGAAAATGGCTATACATGGCAATATCTGAATGAAGCTCTATAGACAGCATTCCACTCCATAAAGTATATATTTATTTTAACCTCTTTCTAATTGAAAGCTATGAGTGATTCAGAAGAATTTAAGATAGATTTAGCTAAAAAAATGGATTCAACTGATCCTTTAAGTCACTTCAAGGGAAGATTCTTCACTCCAGGAGATTCGATTTATCTTAATGGAAATTCTCTAGGTTTGTTGTCCAAGGATGCAGCTACTACTCTTCTTAGGGTTTTAGATGAATGGAAAAATCTGGGAGTCCAAGGATGGGGGATTGGAGAGAATCCATGGTTCTACCAAGCTGAAAAACTTGGTGAAAAAGCTGCATCTCTAGTTGGAGCCAAACCAGAGGAAGTTGTAGCTACAGGAACCACAACTGTTAATCTTCATTCACTCGTTAGTACATTTTATCAACCAACTGAAGAAAAGAATAAGATACTTGCTGATGAACTGAATTTTCCCACTGATATCTATGCTTTACAGAGTCAAGTAAAGCTAAAGAAACTTGATCCTGCTAAACATCTTAAACTTGTCAAAAGTGATGATGGAAAATTTCTAGATGAATCAAAAATCAAACGAATGATAACAAAAGATGTTGCTCTGGTGATTTTACCTTCAGTTCTTTTCAGAAGTGGACAATTGTTAGATATTGAAAGTATAACAGAAAATGCTCATAAGAAGGAGATTTTAATTGGTTGGGATTGTTCTCATTCTGTTGGTGTAGTACCCCACAAATTTGATGATTGGGGAGTAGATTTTGCTTTTTGGTGTTCATACAAATATCTTAATGCAGGTCCTGGTGCCAGTGCATTCATCTATGTAAATGAGAAACATTTCGAAAAAGACGCTGCTCTTACAGGATGGTTTGGTGATGTGAAAGAGAAGCAATTTGAAATGAATCTAAACTTTGAACAATCAAGAAGTGCAGGAGGTTGGCAGATATCATCACCCGCTATTTTGGGCTCTGCAGCTTTAGAAGGTTCTCTGGATCTTATTATTCAGGCTGGAATTGAAAATATCAGAGATAAATCATTGAAAATGACTTCTTATCTAATTTATCTAATAGATAATCTACTCACAGAAGAACCATATAATTTCAAACTTGCTACTCCTAGATTACCTAACCAAAGAGGAGGTCACATTGCACTTGAGCATGAAGAAGCTACGACCATTCATGAACAACTGATGGAGTATAATATAATTCATGACTTTCGACCACCAAATTTTCTTAGATTCACACCTTCTCCTTTAAGCAATAGTTATGAAGATATCTGGACATTAGTTGACTCTCTAAGAATAATCATTGACGAGAAGAATGGTTAGTTCTTTTTTACTTTCTAAAGATTTATTAAAAGCCTATTTCTTTTTGAGCTTGAATGTTAGCTGTAGAAGCAAGAGGTTTAACTAAAGATTATGATATAAAAAAAGATGGTCAAAGAGCTCATTTAAGAGCAGTTGATAATCTTGATTTAGCAATAAATAAATCAGAAATTTATAGTCTTCTAGGTCCTAATGGAGCAGGTAAAACAACCACTACACGTCTTTTAACAAGTATTTTACAACCATCAGTAGGTGGTGCTAAAATTCTAGGGTATGACATCGTAGAAGATGCTTCAACAGTTAGAAGTAATGTGGGTTTATTGACTGAAACT
This sequence comes from Candidatus Heimdallarchaeota archaeon AB_125, assembly GCA_001940755.1. Lineage (GTDB taxonomy): Archaea > Asgardarchaeota > Heimdallarchaeia > Heimdallarchaeales > Heimdallarchaeaceae > UBA460. The sequence goes on along the minus strand of MEHH01000084.1, from coordinate 6,971 downwards.
CCAGCACTTTATGAGAGATTAACTGTTCGTCAAAATCTAGAATTCATAGCAAGGTTATATGATATTCCAAAAGAAGATATCAAACCTAGAGTTGAAGAATTGGTTGATTTATTTGATTTATCTGATAAAATAGATTTGCCTTCTGGGTCTTTGAGTAAAGGAATGAGACAAAAAGTAGCTATTGCAAGAGCAATGATTCATGATCCACCTGTTATTTTTTTGGATGAACCAACGGCATCATTAGCTCCAGAATCCGCAAAGATTGTTAGAGAACAAATTATGAAATTGTCCAAGCTAGAAGCAAGAACCTTCTTTATATGTACACATAATCTCTTTGAAGCTGAAAGACTATCTTCAAGAGTTGGTATAATAAATCACGGAAAACTCATCGCTGAAGGTTCTCCAGAACAACTTCGAGATTTAAGAAAAGATGAAACTATGACAGTTTTTAGGTTCTCAGTTTGGGATGATGTAATTCAAAACTTCTTCCAGGAGAGACATTATGAAGTTCTTGAAATTAAACCAGAAAGGAAGTCAATATCTATTTTCATCAATGATATTGAAAAAGAAACACCAACTATTATTGAAGAACTAATCAAACAAAATTTTCCTATGTTTGAGGTCAGGCATGAATACCCTACTTTGGAGAGGATTTATCTAGATCTGGTACAGAGTGAAAATCTACCCAGAAATCAAGAGGAGGAATCATCATGAATTGGAGAAGAATCTGGGCATTAACTAAAAAAGACCTTATGGAATTTACTAAATCAAAATATGTTCTTTCAGCTGTTATAGGTATTCCACTTCTATTTGCAATTCTTATGCCTTTAGGGACAATATTACCAATTGCAAAAGCAAATCCAGCAGATTTTGAAGGAGAAGGTTTGGGGGGTTTTATAGATAATCTATTCTCAAAAACTATTGATGATTGGGCATCTCTTTCAATGCATACTCAAACTTTGATAATGTTAGCCTATGCAATGTTCATAGTAGTTCTTATGCTTCCTATAATAATCCCTGCTGTTACAGCTTCAGAAACAATAGTTGGAGAGAAGGAGAGAAAAACAATGGAAGCTATTTTAGCATCTCCAATAACAGAAACTGAAATAGTATTTGCAAAAATCATATCATCGTTGATACCTTCTTTTTTTGCAACATTTATTTCAGCTGCGGGGTATATTATTCTTATAGATATAATGCTATTTCCATTTCTTGGTTATCTTCTATTTCCAGACTTCCTATCAATTATATTTGTTCTAGTCTTCGGACCAATGTTTTCGATAATAAGTGTAGAATTGATGATTATGATATCTACAAAGGTAAAAAGTGTTAGAGACTCATATCAAATAGGATCTTTAGTGGTGTTACCCTTGATAATGCTAATAGGAGCAGAAATGTTTAGTTTCTTTTTCAACACAGTTTTGACACTTATTATAGGATTAGCTGTGATGTTGGTAATCATCTTTATACTATTCAAATTTGCTACGAATATATTCAATAGAGAAAAAGCAATTACAAAAATGATTTAAGGAAACAGAGTTTTCCATTATTATTTTCTACCACTTATCATTATGGATTTTATCCTCATCAAAACGTTCAGAAGGTGGTTTTTCTTCATTTGGATATCCGATAGGTATAAACGAGACTGGATAAACCTCTTTTGGTAAGTTGAACAATTCCTTGAATTTATCGGTTAAGTCTTCTTTAGGATAGACTCCACACCAAACACTTCCCAATCCTAAGGAATTTGCAGCTAAAAGGATATTCTGTGACGCAGCTGCACAATCTTGAATCCAAAATCCTCTATCATCTGATCGTCTTGTATCTCCACAAACGACTATAGCTATTGAGGCTTCCCTAGCCATTTTTGCGTAAGGGTGAAATTCTGGTATTTTATCAAGAATCTTTCTATCTTTAATGACAATGAATTCCCAAGGTTGTTTATTCGCTGCAGAAGGAGCACTCATTGCTGCTCTAAGGATCTTTTCTATATCCTCATCTGTTACATGATTACTTCGGAACTTCCTTATGCTTCGTCTAGTAAGAATATTATCCATACAATCACTCTATTGAATAAAGAAAAAGCAGATATATAAAAAACTTGCACTGGAACAAATTAATCTAGCACAAAATACAATAAGGAGTAAACACTCTTAATCGATATGAAAGTAGGACTTTCTATTCCAATAAGTATGTCAGGAGAAGAAAAAGAAAATTATGCTCGTGACGCTAAATCCATTGGAGTTGAAAGCATTTGGGTTGGAGATAATCCTCCTGTTAATAACGCTTTTCTTGATATTGGAAGACTCCTAAAAGGTACTAAACAAATGCAGGTTTGGACAGGAATAACCTCCCCCTTCTACTATTCAACAGAAGTATTATTTGCGTTAAGTGTATGGCTCTATACTAATTATCCAAACAGATTTGGTTTAGGATTAGGGATTGGGAATCCTGCTATATTCAAAGATGAAGAAATTTCATTAAAACCATTTACAAATTTCAAAAGCTCTGTAGCTAATTTGCTTGAAATAGCAGATATTAGAAGAACACAGCAAAAATTAGATGATTTTCCTCCCCTTGCATTTGGAGGACTAGGGAACAAGATGTTAAACTTCGCAAAAGAAAAAGCAGATTTCTTACTTTTAAATAGTATTTCTGAAGTAGATATCATCAGAGCATTAAATTTGTATAAGAAGGATGGAAAACATACCAGTTCGAGTGTAGTACCTTATGGAATGATGCAGATCCAATCTGATAAACAACAAATTTCCAAAACTATGTGGAATATAACTAAAGACATTGCAAAAAGCTGTTCAACTGCTATTTTGAAAGAACACGGTTATTCTTCAAAAATGATATCAAATATTCGAGAACTAAAATGGGATCCTTACTCCTCTGTACCAAAAGGAGAGATTTTGAAAATAGTTGATGACTTTGGTATATTAGGTTCCTTGGAAGATGTTCTTGAGAGAATGGAAACAATCAAAAAGCATCAAAAAAGTGACAGTTTTGATAGAATAGTTTTGGGATGGCTTTACTCAGAAAACCAATGGGATTCGTTAAAGGAAATTATTAGTCTTCTAAAGTGATCTATTTTTTCAGAAAATCAAAAAGTGGTTGTAGGTCTTCCCAAATCAATGTTGGAGATACTTTGCTCTTTACTAAATCTTCTCTTTTGGTTTCTCCAGTAAGAACCAGAGCACTCTTAATTCCTACAGAATCCGCCATTTGGATATCAGTTTCCAATCTATCTCCAATGACTAAAACTTCTGAGAAATCTACTTGAGTTTTACCTAAGCATAATTTCAAAATCAGTTCGTTTGGTTTTCCAAAGATAATATCAGCAGTCCTACTAGTTGCTTGTTTAAACATCATCAGAAAGGAACCTACATCAGGAATCACTCCATTTTCGACTGGACAAGTGTCATCAGGATGAGTTGCAAAAAATGGAATTACTGGTTTCTCTTGCAGAAAAAGTGCTGTTTTTGCAATTTTATCATAAGTCAAAGTTTTATCAAAACCTAAAACTACTGCTTTGGGATTTAGTTCAGTATTTTCTATTCCTGCTTTTTCAAAATCACTTATCATTGCCGGAGTACCGACAATATAACATTGATCGTACTTGTTGTTTGTGAGGTAGTCAATAGTTGCTTGTATTGATGTATAAATGTTGGAAAACTCGAGATCGATGCCTAAAACTTTTTCTAACCTTTCTTTGTTCTCCTCAATAGAATAAGAGGAATTATTAGAAACAATTGTGAATGAAATTTTCTTTTCTTTAAGTAACTTGATTAATTCAGAAGCATAAGGAAGTACTTTGTTACTTAATAAAAGCGTACCATCTACATCAAAAATTAAATATCTTATTTGTTGAAGCAGATTCTTCAAACTTGAACACCTTGGATTATTCTTCAGTTGGCGGAGGAGGTATTTCAATATCTTCTTCTGCAAAGGTTTCTTCTACTTCTTCTTCCTTTATTTTCTCCTCTTTAGGTTTCTTTTCTTTCTTAACTCTTGGTTCCTTAGGTTTCTTCTCTTTCTTTACCTTAGGTTCTTTAGCTTCTTCTCCTTCCTTATCTGAAGTAATCAAATTCTTAGTACCAACATAAGCTTTCTTACTAACTTCACCTATCTTCTTACCAGCTTTCACAGTTACTTCCTTAGTTTTATTATATGCAGGAGCTAGTTTTCTTCCAATATTATCAGTTATTTCTCCTGCTTTCATTGTTTTCCATCTAAGTGACATATCATCTTTGAAAGTTGTTTCTTCAACTTCATCAATAACTGCAAGTAATTCTTCAATCATTGGTGTGGTAAGTTCAACTCCTAAAGGCATCTTGAGTTTACCTAGAGGACTCAGCTCAAAAACAGGAAATCCTTCCTCTACTTTGGTTTTGAAAGCTCCTTTTCGTTTGATTTGAAGCATCTCTATAACCTCAAAAACCTCTTCTCCATCAGATTCTGCTATAGTTTTAATGGCATTTATTCTCTCAATTTGTGAAGAAAGTCTAGTAGTTTTCAGTGAGAGATTTTCTATAATAATAGTTAAGCTATTCTTATGTTGTTCAAATGTGCTTGAAAGAGTCTTAAAATTCTCTGAAAACTCCTTAGAAATTCCTCTTCTGGGGAGATTAACTCTTAAAAGAACCATTTCTTCAAGCTTTTGTGATGCCTTTGTAACATACTCATCTCCCTTAAGCACTAACTCACTAGAGGAATCTACTTCAAATTCATTGTTTATTACGTTTCCTTCTTCAATAAACCTCTCTGCTTCGTCAGCAAGAATTTGCATCTTACAGGTTCGTAAAATCAAATCATACGAAGTTACTTCTTCCTCAACAGCAGTTAACCCTTCATCTAAATAAGAATAGAATTCTGAAACATCAAAAGAACCAGATGAAAGTTTAGTATATTCATCTCTTATTCCACTTATTTTATTGACAATGTCTCCAATTGTGTCACCATATATGTGACCCTTTTCTAGAATTTCATCAAAAGATAAATCCTTCATGAAAGAAAGTTTGCTTGTTATCTCATCCCTAAAACGAGGAATCATCTCTTCGATATGCTTCTTTCTTTTTGACATTAGAACAGTATCAAGCCTTTGAATATCATTCTTTAATCGATTTTCTCTCATTTCTAGCTTAGTAAAAAGACCATATACTAGTTGATTCAAAAGATAATCATTGACATATTTATCTACAAGTTTGTCAGCATCTTTTGTTAATGGAATAAGTTGGCTATATTGATCTAAAACTCTCATATAATGAGAATTTATTTCCTCAAAAGTATAGAGAGAACTATCCTTGAAGATGTCTTTTGTGTTTTCAATATCGAAATCAACAGATCTTAAAAGTAAATCAGCTACTGTCTTTACCTCTTTTACTCTTTTTGGTAAAGGTCTTAGAGTACCAGGTATCATTAAACTATATTTAAAGATATTATTGAAAAATCTTGTGAAAGCTTCTGTGTATTTGAAACCTCATTCCTCTGCTTCTTCAGCTTCTTCTTCAATTTCTGTTGGAGCAGTGTAAAACGAAGCTACACTGCCTGCTGCAGATGTTTGTACTGTTATCATTGGAGCTTTGTATCTCCTTCTAATATTCGTGTGTGTTATTAGAAATATTTGTGTAAATCTTTCTTCTGTCACCAGACCCTCAATTACTTTGGATCTTCGCGCATCATCTAGAGCTCCAAGAGGTTCATCTAATACCAAAATATCCATTTTTGGTGGTTGATAAGGAGAAGTTTTCAGAGGTCTGATTCTTTTAAGAAGCTCACTAATTCCAATTCTTAATCCTAGTCCAATGGCTGCCTTATCTCCTCCAGAGAGCAGAGTCTGATTTTTTACGAATCCTAGTTCATCATCTTTGATACTCATGTTTAGAGTTTTTGTCTTGGTTGGTTCTAGGTATAACTCTGAATATCTTCCTCGAGTAAACCTATAGATATATCCTCTAGTGGAATGTTGAATATTTGCTAACATTCTATTGGATATAATCTCTTCTGCTATAAATTTCTCAACATGGTCTTGAACAGCCCCCAATAGAGCTATTTCCAAATCAATTTCAGCTATTTTCTCTTCCTTTTCTTTATTCTCTTTGATTTCGCTATTTCGTTTTTCAATTGTTGATTGATCTTTCTCAATAGTTTCTTTCAAATGACCTTTATCAATTGTAGATTTTTTGATGTTGTCATCAGTTGTTTTAACATTTTCAAAAAGCTCTGGAAAATCGTTTAAATCATATTTCTGAGCCATTTCTTCTAGACTTTTAACATTATAATTCTTAAGAGAACCAGTGATTTCTGAAGATAATTTTTCTTTATCAGTCACAAAATCCTTCAATTCGTCTACATTCTTTGATAACTGGTCTAATTTTACAGTATCTTGTTTAATTTTGAGAATCAACCTATCAATATCAGAAATTTCGTTCTTATTATTCTTGATCAAATTATCCTTCTTAGTTTTACCTTTGTTGAGAGCAGGAATCGAGCGTTTTACACTTTCTAAGAGCTCATTAAACTTAGCTTCTTCTATTTCTTGTTCACAAACATCACATTTTGGTTCATCACCAGATTCAGCAATAGCTTCTAGACTGATTTTTCTCTTACTAAGATTTTCAAGTTCAGCATCTATAACGCGTCTTTCATCTTCAATTTTCTTTATTTCTTCTTGTTTTTCATTCTTTTGAGTTTCGTTCTCTTTAATGTTTTTTTCAAATTCCTTACTCTTACTTTCAACATCTTTTACATCGATTGGAATTTTTAATGAAAAAATTTCTCCAGTTGAAGATATGCTTTGTTCCTTGTTAGTTATAATCCGATTGAGATATTCCATTTGATCAGTTTTACTTTTTATTTCATTGATCTCTTTGATATCAGGAAACCTACTAGCTTCGATTTGTAATCTTTCAATATTCTCATCGATTCCACTAATTTCCTCTTTAGCTTTTTCGATACTTTCTTTTTTC
>MEHH01000083.1 GCA_001940755.1 Candidatus Heimdallarchaeota archaeon AB_125 | reverse complement strand
TAATTTTTCACAGATTTTTGGTATTTAGTTAACATTATAAGACAAATTGATTTCTTCTAGACATGGATTTTAAAAATAGTCCTGATATTGTATTCAGTGTAAAAGACTTAGAAAACGCAGTTTCTTTCTTCAAAATTTTCTGTGATCTAGAAGCAGTAAAAAAAGATGATTACTATGCTGTTAAAACTGAGCATTATAATATGTTCTTAGTAGAAGGTGACGAATTCAGAACATTGATTGAGTTCTATGTTAATGACCTTGATGTAGCTATGCAGTTATGTTTAGCAGCTGATTGTGAAGTCATTCGTTGGAATGAACGTGATCATTGGTTGAAACATCCTGAAGGTTTTGCTTTCCATCTAGAACAAAGAAAGTAGTTTTTTCAGTCTAAATACTAGTTCAGAACAAGAAGCACTAGCCTTAATCCCCATTAGTGTAATTAGTAATTTTAAGCAATTCTAACGAGATTTTCATAAGTATAGAAGAATGAATAAGATAACTAGAAAAAACATCTTAGAATGGCTAAAAATCAATCAGAATAGGAACCTCATTAACGATAGCAATCTCCTTGGTAATAATAGGGTCATATTCACATATTGCAGCTGTAAGCTTAACCCCTTTCTGTTGAGCTAGTTTAAGTTCTTCTGCAAATTTAGGGTCCATTTTTTCATTAGGTTTAAATGAAATAGCATCATTTCTTTTGATAATAAAAACAACATGAGCATTCCAACCTTTAGTAACAGCTTCTCCCAATTCTCTGACATGTCTTGCTCCTCTCTTGGTCGGTGCATCAGGAAATAAAGCAATCTGATTTTCAACAAGTGTGGCACCTTTGATTTCAACTAATTCTTGCTTGTTAGTTTTTTTGTTCTTCATAAGGAAGTCAAATCTACTTTTTCCAAAAGTAAACTCGGAACGAACAAGTTCGAGATGCTTGAACTTCTCTAGCTTATGAAATTCTTGACGAAAGATATCATTAGTAAAAATCGACTCAATGTTAACCCAAATTAAACCAGTTTTTACACCAACCAAAGTATACCTTGTTCTTCGGTTTTTTGATTCTTCCTGTCTTACAATTACCTCTAAATCTGAAAGTAATAATTCTTCGAGTCTTCCAGGATCTGGTACATGAACTTCAACGATTTCTCTAGAATTCTCTAGTTTTACGGTGGCTAGGAAACGATTAGGTCTACTCAAAAATCTAGCAAAGAGAAATAAACCAACAAGTTCCATTGCATTACAAAATTTTTCTATATTCAAAATATTTTGCGTTCTTACAAACTTATGAAAAATACGTAAACTTCCAACAAAAAAGCACGGGAATGGCTCTAGAAATATTAGATAAACATTTGCTTAATTAAACATAAAAACAATTAAAAAAAAAACAAACAAAAAAATTAAAAAAAGAAAAAAATATAGATAGTTAACCGAAAGAATCATGAGATTTAGAGGTCTCTGGCTCTTTCGGTCTCTTGCTTTTTAAAGAACGTTTAAATGTCTTTTGCGGAAACTGTTTTCCTGGAATTAGCCTTGGTTCGGCCTGCAGCTGCTTTTAAGAGTTTAGCAACTTTGTAATTCAATGCTTCAACGAAATCGCCGGCGACATTGAACTCACCAAGGGTCTTGACATATTCACGGACTTTGGATTTAACTACTAACATTTGTATGTCTTTGCCCATATAGATAACCCCCATATTACTATGGTTATCATTGTTACAGTAGCTACTAGTAGTATTTAAACTTATTCAGTAAAACGACGTTTATCTATACTTTAGATGCATTTTATGAAGAAAGAATAGTTGTCAAAAATAAATAAAAAAACTCTTAATTGAAATAAAATTTGTATAAAGAAAAATTATTTTGGGTAGTGCAATTTAGTCAATCTTCTTTCTATTAAAATAAAATGAGAAAAAAAGATTAAAGTCTTACATCTGTTTTTTAGGAATAGCAAAACCAATTAGCATTGATATAAGACCTCCACCTGCAGCCATCCAAAATCCAGCAAAATCTAACATAGGGATAGTAGGTAGAGTGATCGACCATGGGACTTGAGAAAACATTCCTATGACATAGGGGAAATTTCCACCAGTTGCAGCAGTGTAGATTGGTGTGAATAATGCAAAAGCCATAATAAAGAAAGCAGCGCTTATCACTTGAAATTTGGATGGTCTAAGTAGTGACCATAGAATCCCTGTTCCTCCAGACACCATTGCTGAAATGCTGAAAGAAAAAAGTATAATATAGAGAGTGATACCTGGGAATGCTGTTAAGAAATGCTGATAGAGCGTTACAAATTGAAAAACTGTACCAATTGTTGCTACTATTAGGAATAAGAATGCAAATATACCTTGTCCAGAGGTCATAATTATATTTTTAGGCATATTATGTTTACAGATAGTTTTACTATTTAAAAGTAATTGAGAAAATGCTTCCATAAATTATGAAGGGGTTAAGAAAAAAATAAGTGTAGGGAGGTTTTCCTTTCCTACGTTCTTTTGTTTTCTTGTTATTAATCAGCTTCTATAAAGAATCCAAAGATTAGTGCTAGTAATGCGCCTCCAGCTGCCAACCAGAATCCAATAAAGTCCATTGGGAATAGAACATACCATCCACCGAAGACATATGGGAAGACTCCAGTTTGAATTACAACCATAATTGGTGCTACTATCACACATGCTAATCCTAAGAATGCGACGATGAGCCATAGAACTCTTGGGATACCAATAATTGAAACTATAAGCAGTATACCTAAGAGAGCCATTGCGGCTATACTTAGTATGAAAAATATTAAATCAAATGGAGGACCATACAGACCAAATTGGAATGCTTTAAGATAGAACCAAATGAATTGGAACACTGTACCAGTAACTGCTGCAACTAGAAAAAACAGACCAATAATTCCTGAAGCTGATGACCATACTTTTAGTTTTGTCATAGTGAATGAAGATAAATCAATTAAGTATATAAATTTTATTGGAGCAGCAATAGAGTAAATTTAAAGTGATTTTATGGCTATTTTAGATTAAATTAGAGTTTTATGTTTCAAGTTACAATTGTTAGTTGTTTGCTATTACCTTCATTCTCCAAGAGTAACAAGAGATTTTAAGGAATCTGTTAAATATAACAAAACTGTATTAATCTCTTCAGAATGTTAGAATGGTCAACAAAAGGATTAATTTCATGCATTACAAATTATTATTTCTATGAGTTTGAAAATACTATCCTTAACTGATTCATTTTTAACAAGAATGGAAAAGTGAAAGAGATGGTTTGAGTAGAATTATAGACAACTAATACAAGTTGATTTTCTTGAAATTTAAAAAAAAAGAAGAAAAGAATAATAGCTTAGACTGTTGCTTTAAGTCCTAAGAATGAAAATACTATTGTTACCACACCTAAGATTAGATTTACAATCAGTACCCATGGAATGAATAGAATTCCTCCAGGAATAATTATCCAGAATATGAATGTAAGTATGGCGAAGACACCTGCTACTATTAGGAAAATCTTTAGAGTTCCTGCTGCTACGTCTTGTATAAGTGGCCATATAAGGAATACTAAGATTAAGGCAAAACCTACAAATCCTAAAATCCATATAATTGTTGTAGCCCAGAAGAAGAATCCTGTGGGAACAATTTTTATTCCTGTAATGAGTAAAAACACACCAGTTGCTAAAGCAAATACTACTGTGAGAATACCCCATACATCTTTGAATAGATCAGTCAATTTCATAGTAACTAGCCAATTGATTGCAGTTCTTTATAAACTTTAGTTGTCTTATGAACATAAAATAAAAGAAGTTTTAAAAGCAAGTATTTCTCAGAGTTCAAAACGCTCAAATTGTGGCTTATAATTAAAGTATTACTTGAAACAATTGGAAAACAATTAATATTTCTCAACTCAAAAGAAGTAGATTAGGTTTGATTGTTTAATTGTAGATTTTTGATTTTCCGCAAACGATTCTTATAAAATTCTTCTAGTTCTTTATATTGTTCTTCAGTTATGAAATCGAATCTACCTTGCTTTGAAAAAAATTCTCTCAAACCATCAAAATTAGGTTCTCCATTTAGTGTGAGATTTCCTTTTTCGTATTCGAATAGCAACCAGTATCCACTGTCTACTGCTTCTTTTACTAATTTTGGTCCAGAATCAGTTGGAACTCTCCATCCAGGAGGACAGACAGATAAGACTTCAATATATCTGAAACCTTTCAGATTTTTAGCTTTTTCGACTTTTTGAATAAAATCTTGAATATGAGAAGTAGCAGCTGTAGCTACATATGTACTGTCATGAGCAATCATAATTCGAGGGATGTCTTTAGGGAAGTATTCATTTCCATTCCCACCATTAATTGCAGGAGTTGTTGAAGACCAAGATCCGTAGGGGGATGAACCACTAGCTTGAACACCTGTATTTTCATAAGCTTCATTATTATAACAAATATAGAGAATATTTTCATCACGTTGAGCTGCACCTGAAAGAGCTTGAATTCCCATATCTCCAGTGCCACCATCTCCACCAAAACCAACAGCAACAATATCGTCTTTTCCTAAAGCTTTCAAGGCTCTGGAAATTCCTGTTATTGTAGAAGCTAAATTGGCAAACTGCATATGAAAATAAGGTACATCCCAATTAATTGCTGGAAATATCCCTGCGAAGACACTCATACAGCTTGGAGGAACACTGACTACAGCTTTCTTTCCTAGAACTCTCATGACGTTAATAGCAATGTTAGCTGCCATGCATCCTCCGCATGCTTTGTCTCCAGGAGTATAAGGACTCTCATCTGGTAAGTCTTTAAGTTTCAAGATGTTACCCCCCTTGTATTAACAAAAACTACAGGATCAATGACTTCTTCCAGTATCTCAGTTTCTTTTAGCTTGTCAAACATAAATTTGATGTCCTTATCTTGGACATCACGTCCCCCTAGACCTGCAATGAAGTTGAGTATAGGCATTTGAGTCCCATACATAGCATTTCTTATCTCTAAGAAACATTGACCAGCTGAACCATAAGATATACTCCTGTCGAATACTCCTATAGACTGAACATGCTTCAAAGCTTCTTTGATCTTTTTTTTGGGAAATGGTCTGAAGACTCTTAGCTTGACTAGTCCCACCTTCTCCCCCTTTTTCCTCAATTCATCAACTACTTCTCTGGCTGTTCCAGTTGTAGAGCCAATAGTAACTAGTACTTTTTCAGCATCATCAACTCTGTATTTTTCTATTGGTCCTTCATAATTTCTACTGAATTTTTCAGCAAACTCATCGTTGACTTCCTGAATGACATCAAGAGCTCTTAACATTGATTGATGCATCTGCCATTTAGCTTCCATATGAAATTCAGGAGGGACGATTAATCCTTGAGCCATTGGACGATCAACATCGAGATAGGCATGTTCAGGTTTGTAAGGAGGGAGAAAATCATCAATCTCTTTTTCTCCAAGAATCTCAACTCTTTCGGAAGAGTGTGTGAGAATATATCCATCTCCACAGATCATAATGGGAAGTAAAACTCTACTATCTTCAGCAATTTTGTAAGCTTGAAGAATCATATCAAAAGCTTCTTGATTGTCTTCAACATAAATCTGAATCCAAGCAGCATCACGTTCAGGCATAGAATCACTCAGCTCAGGCCAAATACCTCCTGGACTCATCAGTGTTCGGTTGGCAACAAACATGCAAATTGGCAATCTCATACCGCCACAGGCCGAAACGACCTCATGCATGTATGCTAGACCTTGAGAGGCAGTTGCTGTAAAAGTTCTTACTCCTGTTCCTTGAGCTGCTGCAACAATACTCATTGCAGAGTGTTCACTCTCAGCTCGAACATACTCTGATTCCAAATCTCCATGAGCTACAAAACAAGCAAGATGTTCAACAATCGATGTTTGTGGAGTCACTGGATAAGCAGCTATAACCTTAGGTTTTGCTCTGACTGCTGCAATGGCAACTGCTTGATTTGCAGTCATTACATCTTGATATCTTTCTTTTGGAATCATAGCTAAAAGACAACCCTCTAATCTAGTTATTAAATTAATCTATGTAACTTAATTATAAATTTATTATCTAGGAATTTAATTGAATATAGCAAAAATAAAAATGTAAAAAGAGATAAAAAGTAACTGGGCTTTACCTCGGATTATTCCTCTTCCTCTTTAGGTTTTGTAGGGATTTTTCCTTCCAATTTTGCAGCTACTTCGTTAACATCTGAGCTGGATTCACCAGTTTTTTTCAGTAGTTCTTTCTTCAAATCCTCAGGTATTTTCTTTTCTTCTTCACTCATACGAATCCCACTATAGTTTCTGGTAAAATAACTCCTCCAAATAATAAAAGGTTTGTGCTTATTCCCGACAAAACTATTTTCTCCTTCTTAAAAGGTGTCTCAAGCTCAAAAGTCCAGCCAAACCTAGAATTGCAACAGAAGCTTCAATTAGTATTGTGGGTGAGATAAATTTCTTAATATTAACATTTAGATCAGCTAGTTTGAAGAGCTTATTACAAGCTTCATAGTAAGCGTCTCCATTAAAAGTAAAATTAAGATAGTAAGAAGTTGATATAAAATCTGATGAAAGGATATCAAAGAAAATCAAACCGTTGTTATCTGCGTTGAAGATTTCAGAGTTAATTAGGGATTGATTATCATCTAGATAATCTACAGTAATTTCTCTATTTGAAAGTGATCTATTCTCGCTATCAAGTAAATAGAATGCTATAAAATCACCTTCTTCACCAATTTTTATTTGCGTATTCTGAGGAACAATTTCTACATAGACTGTCAAGGTTGTTTGTACATAATTTTTTGAGCCTTGAAAATCTATTAGAACTTTGTATGTTCCTAGTTGGTATTCAGACATATCTATAATCACTGAACCGTTCTCACTTGTATACACAGTATAAATTGTTGAGTTAATCTGAATTAGTAATGGTTGGAATGCAAGAAGATTTTCAAATTCTGATTGGAGTCCAATTTCTAAACCTATAGAACTGTTGTAAAGAATATCTTCTAGTACTACAATAATCTCTGTCTCAGCTTTTTCAACATCAAATTCCTTCAATTGTTGGAAAGCTAGGAAGTAAGTAGTTTCAATTCCGGAAATTAATACTTGGAAATTTCCTGCATCTGTTAGTGTATGTGTTATTCTTATTGTTCCCAATTGATTTGTTGTGAACTCATAGATTGTACCATTAATATCTACTTCAAGTGTATAATATGGGACAAGGTTGTTTGCTGAATCTTGAAGGATAATTCTCATCTCTATTTCATTTTCAACTATTGGATCTCCCCAATAGAAATCACATCTAATAGTATCCTTTAGAATTTCAAGAATGAAATCTTGAGAAGTCGCAGCAATATCATGATCATCAATTAAAGCTGAAATTTGAAGTGTATAGTTATCTGGAGCAATACTCAGTAAGCTAGCAGGTAGGTAAAACTTGCCTTCAATATCTGTTGTAAATCTTCCGAATTCAATACTATTAACATAGATTACAATCTCTACTCCATTCAAAGGAATAGAGTCGAATGTAAGTAAACCCGCAATAATGATATTTTCATTGAAAACAAATTGAGTGGTGTCTATTGTTATGATAGCTGTTCCTTTACCTCTGGTAATACTGAAGATATGCTCGAAAGAATTAATGTAATCAGTCTCGATTACAAATATCTTAACTTGATAATCACCTGCTGGTAAATACTTGTCAAGTGTGAATAAGAAGTTCCCATTAATATCTGAATAAACACTGAAAACTTGCCCATCTATTTCTAAATTAATTAGAACAAGTATTAAGTCACCAGAGTAATCATCAATTTTACCTGAAATGCTTCCCATAGTTCCATATACTTCAGGTTGAGTGAGTAAGTCTTCAATGATAACATCATACTTGGTGTAAAGGATCACGTCAGAAGATGTTTGGTAGTAATTCACATCACCTTGGTATTCGATAGTGATTGTGTGAATTCCTGCATTGATGGATGCAATAAGTAGAATTTCCGCATACCCATTCATGTCAGTATTTACTGTTGTATAATAGACCCCATCAAGTTTGATGATAACAGAGGTTTCCAGAGGATTGTTGAGTACATCCAGAAGATAAAAGCCAAAAGTTGTTTCACTGTCAAAGGTTTGGTTACAACTATTTTGAACATTTATTGTTGTTGTAGTTTTATGAATATCAACTTGAATAGTCTTTTCAAAAGCAGAATAATTACTGTTTCCAGCAAAACTAGCTGTTACATAGTATGTCCCTGCTGATAGTAGTAGGACTGTTTCAAATTCTCCAAGTTCATTAGTAAGAAGTGAGTCATAACCAATAAATTCTACGAGAATTTCTATCTGTTCTCCTTCTAATGTAGTAGTAGTTATGAGAGAACCTTGTATAATAGGTTGGAAGTCTACATATTGAAAAATAAGATCAATTAATGCCTCTGCTTTAGATATGGAGAATGAGGTTGACTGAGATATAGCTGAATAAACCAGAGATCCCTCAAAGATAACATCAAGTGTATATGTTCCTGCATCTTGATGCAAATCCAGAAACATTGTTAGATATCCTGAGCTATTAGTTAATCCAATATATTCAACACCGTCAATTAATACTTTGATGAATTCGTTAGAAATTGGAGTAGAATTGGAGGTTAGATAAACTTCAATTGTTGTCACAGAACTTCCATAAATTCCCTCAGAAACTTGAACACTCATTTCTGTTTGGAGTTTTTCTTGATCTAGAACAATAGTTTTTGAAGATTCCTCATAGATGGATGTACCAGAGAACACTACTTCTATTACGTATACACCTGGTTGAATTCCATTGATTGTAAAGATTACATATCCTGAGCTATCAGTTGCTTCATGATCAACATAAGTTCCATTTAGGTAGAAGAAGATCAACTTATCAGCTAATGGACCACTTAGATCATCAACTAATTGTGCTGATACTGATAGAGTAAGATTATCCCAAATGACATCACATTGGATACTTGTATCAATTTTCCAGATGTAAACTGTTTTTTGTTTTATTGAAGAAAGAAAATGATCGTCACCAATATATTCTATTTCTATAACATAAGTTCCTGGGAGTAAATTCATAGAAAATGAGAAGTATCCAAAACTATCAGTTATATCAGTCTGAACAACAGAACCATTTACTAATAGAGATACTGTGACTAATCCTATGGGTTGATTGAATTCATCTTCAATATATCCAGAAACTGTATATATCGACTCATAATTTTGATTTGGAGCATCAAAATCTATCGTAGTTGGCATTTTATCAACTTGTAAAGTAATTGAAAGTGAAAAGGCATAATAGAAGCTGTCACCTGAAAAATCAATTACTACTGTGTAAATTCCTGGTTCCAGAGTAGGTACTAACCAGTATGCTTTTCCTTCAAAATCTGTCAGTAGTTGAGTGTTATAAGTTCCAGCAATATCTATGTC
>MEHH01000082.1 GCA_001940755.1 Candidatus Heimdallarchaeota archaeon AB_125 | reverse complement strand
ATGCAAATTCAACCAAAACCACCTACTCCTGCTCAAAAATCAGTGAGGTTCACCGAAGTTGAATCAACATTTGAACCAGAGATGTTAGAGTACAAATACAAAAAAGTTAAGTTCTTAGGTTTTCTAGAAGGTTCTCTTCCTAGTTCTAATGCGTTAGCAGCTACATTAGAAGCTTTTGGAATTGCTTTGATTCTTATTGCATTAGGTATAGGCATTATTGCAATTGGATTATCTACATTTAAATCTGAAACTTTTGCAATTATTCTTGGTATCATTGGCAGTGTATTTGTTTTTTCAGCTCCAACGTTTGGTCTTTACTTTATCAGTTCTAGATGGCTTTACAGGGCATTTGAAATAAAGAGACCAGCTAAACTGAGTACAATACTCATAAATTACTCTATAGGGATACTTGTTTTTGCTATTCTAGGATTAATGCTTGCTCCAGTTTTCTTATTGGGAGGAGCGATAGGATGGACCCTCTCAGTCATAGGTGGTATAGCTGTTGTTATGGGACTAATAGTCGTACCTTTGAAAGCATATTTAGCTGATCTAGTATATGTTAAAGCAGCTGTTAATCAAAAAGATAAAGAAAATGAGAACAATTCTAAGAAAGAAACTGACAAAGAAAAAGACTAAGGTGCGCTATAAATCACACTGAATTGAATTTTCTCAGCCTAATTTTTTTAGTAATTTAGCGGTTGTAGCAGAATCATCTGTCTCTACTATATCACTATTTCGCAGGTCATGAAGAGCTCTAATTACTGCTGCTGGTGAAAAACCTGTTGTTTTAACGATTTCATCTCGTGTCCATTCTTCCTTATCTACACCTTGGAGTAATAAGAGAATTTTAGTGTGTGGATTTCCAGCAAAGACTTTTTCAAAAAGAATTGTATAAATAGCAAGAAGATCTTGGATTTCTATTTCTTCAGCTCTCTCCTGAGACACCTCTTCATACATTTCTCGTAAGCCTTTCATTTGTTCTTCAACGCTTTCAAGCTTGATTTTGTACTGATTTGCATCCTTCAAAGCTTCTTCAATGGATTGATCTTTTGTTTCATGTTCTGCTTTGAGTTTATTGAATTTGTCTTCTGCTGCTTTGAGTTTGGATTTGAGATCATCATTTTCAGATTTAAGATCATTGTTTGTTTTTACAATGTCATCAGAATAAGTTGAAAGCTTTGTTAATACTGTTGGAAGTTCTGCGAATTTATCTTTAATTTGTGAGTAGAGTTCAATGAATTCTTCTAAGGGAGTTTTACTTGTGCCTTCCATAATGATTTACTTAATTCCTTTCATTAATATTAACTTTACGAAGATACTAGTAATTAATTGGGAAAAACTTATTAAATCTTCATTCAAACCGAGTAAGGTATGGATTCGATTATTCTCTGTGGTGGGCTAGGAACCAGAATTCGAACAGTAACACAAGATAGTTACCCTAAAGCTATGGTTGAGATTTCTGGAAAAACCATTCTCGCATGGGAATTAGCTTGGTTAAGAAAATATAATATAACTCACGCAATCCTTGCAGTAAGGCACTTAGCAGACTATATTGAGGAACAATTTGGAAGTATATATGAAACAGCTTATGGTGAGATAGAAGTTAGTTACAGTAAGGAAAGGGAGAAACTAGGTTCTGGAGGGGCAATAAAGTTAGCACAAGGTTTTGTTTCAAGCACCAATGTTGTTATCATGAATGGAGATATTCTAACCAACTTCGGTTTAGATGAACTTGTGAAATTCCATATTGGGAATCCTGAACTAGGAACAATAGCTGCTGTGAAGATGAGAAGTCCCTTTGGAATTTTAGACATAAAGGAAAATAATACTATTTCAAAGTTCAGAGAAAAACCTATTCTTGACCATTGGATCCATGCAGGAATTGACCTATTCAAAAGTGATGTTCTCGAAAGATTTCCAGAACAAGGTCAAATGGAAGAAACCATTTTTGTAGATTTAGCAAAGGAACAACAGCTGAAAGCTTTCAAAGTCAATCCAAAATATTATTGGAGAAGCATTGACAGTCCTAAAGATCTTCAAGAAGCGGACAAAGAATGGAAAGGGATTGAATTAGAATAAAATATTGGAAGTAGAAGGATCCCAATCAAATCTTTTCTGAATATATGGAGATTCAAAACCTATTCCTTCGTATAAAATTTCAGCTCCTGAATTTTTCAGAGATTGTAGACAAAACTTGAGTTGAGGATTCAATTGGTTCTTTTCCTCAATATAATTGGACATCATTGTCTTTGCATATCCTCTTCTTCGGTATTTTAGTTTAGTACCTACTCCGTAGATTCCCAAGTAATTCTCATCTTCATAAGAACAAAAACAGCAGACATCCTTACCAGAAACAGTACCTACAAAGAACTTTATACCACTTTCATGCTGTTTTTTAACCATTGAAGTTATGTATTTCTTCAAGTGGGGAGGGTAGCTAAATGAATCAAAAAATACAGTTATCCAACGATTAACTTTCTTGGAGGAGAGAAGATCAATATCGAGATAAGAATCAGGAGTTAGTTGGTCTTTCTTTGTTCCATCCCAAGACATAATTGAGGTATCTAAATGGTATTGGATTAGTTTCATATTCCGTAGAATTTTGGAATTTTTCTGAAAATAATCGTTGTTATACACTTTGACAATATAATATTCCTTTCCGTTAGTGAAATGAGAGTGTGTAAAATCAATAAAATCTTCAAAGTTCTTATCACCATATTCTGTTGGAACAACATAGCTATAGGTTTCAATACTTCTGTTTTTAATGAAAAAGCCTAGCTTATTTTTAACAACTTGAGAATCTGGCATGTAGAAATAGAAATTGTATTCGTTAAAATCCATTAATTCTCTTTCATTTGAAGCTGTGTTTTCACTAGTCATTTCTTATTATCCTTTTTCTATGTTAGAAATAAATCTTCCTTTTCATATATTTTTACTTGAGCAAAAAAGATTTAAAGAGTCTTTTTTTCTGCAATTTGAAATTCAATGAGTGTCAGATACGATAAAGATACAAGAAAAGCTTTCTTCAAAGCTATTGGAAAAGGTTTAGGAGGAGCATCTATCCTGTTAGCTCTCCTAGGATTTTACTTTGGATGGGATGGATTTTATTACTGGTTTTACAATAAACTCGTTCATATTCCTAAAGAAGTAAGAGTCGGTGACCCTCTTTTGATAATCTGGTTAATAATTCTGTTTCCACTTCTTGCATGTGGTATTGCCATGTTAATTTCAGGTGGAATGAAAGCTTACAGATTAGCAGTTCCTGCTAAAGAAGAAGATTAATTCTCTTTTTCCTTCTTGTAATGTTTAGATAGAAAGAAAGATATTCTTATTACTTTTTAGTTAAGTTAATGAGAGAATACATTGACAAGCAATTAGGAGTTAATGATTATTGTTTTGGGTGTGGAGAATCTAATCCAATAGGAGCTAAATTGAACTTTTACAAGATCTCAGAAAATTCCATAGGTGCAGATTTTACAATACCTATAACCTATGGTGGGTGGGGGAAGATAGCTCACGGAGGTCTTCAAACTGTTCTTCTCGATGAAGTATGTGGTTGGACTATGATAACTCTACTAGAGAAAACAGGATTAACTGTTAATGTAAACATTAATTTTCTCAAACCTCTTTATATCGAAGATTCAATTGAGATAGTTGGAGAGATTCAGAAGGTAGAAGGAAGAGATATGTTCATTCAGGGTTATATTAAAGATTCATCTGGAGATATATGTACAAAAGGTCTCTTTACTTTTAGAGAGGTAAAAAAAGAAAGAATTGAAGCTTTAGCAGATATTAAGTTTAGCAACTATCATGAAAAATAGCTTCTACAGGACATGCTCCTACACACGCACAACATTCTATACAATCATCTACATTTGGTGCAGTTGATTTGCCATCTACTAGAACAAACACGTCAGAGGGGCAGACATCAACACAATCTCCAGCTCCAATGCATTTATCATGATCAATTTTTATTACCCAATCATCTGAAACATATTCTTTTACTGACATACTACTCAAGATGTGAACATATTACTTTCTTTTATGAATTTTTCCCATGTAATTATGTAATTACACTAAATTTCTTAGATTTAACAGCGCTCAAAGCACCATCTAAGAGGGTAAATCACGTACCCGCCTACACCACCCACACTACGTCTAGGTAATGCTTGTGGTTCGCCTTTTAGTAAAATATTGTAAGCAGCGTTAACATCAGCATTGATCAAAGTTCCGTTAGCAGTTCTGAACAATCCTCTCTTAGTTCGCTTTCCCTTATATCTCCAATGTTTACGAGGATATTCATTGTCTAGAAAACTGCATTTGGAGGTGTGAGACTCTTCGATCCTCTCAATCGTTATTCCATGCTCTTCTGCCTTGTACTTCAAAGCTTGGATGAAGCTGTCGAATGGGAGGATTACGAACATCTGAGTGGTCTTCTTCCTCAATCTCACCTGTTGTTTCCATTCTGGATTGTATCCTATATACACTCGCTGGATACCTGTTTCCACCCAATGTTTAACAAACTTACTACTCATCTGATGGATCCAATTACGTACTCTTCTACGTTTGGTCTCGCGAAGTTGGTGAAACTTCTTTCCGTATACTAACTTGTTCTTCTGCTTCAATGCTACTTTCTGTTGTTTGGCATACTTCTTCTGCAATTTCTTTACTTCTTTCAGATAGTACCTGATGGCAGATTTGATTCCTTTTCCTTCATCCTTGACAACAATCGGTCTTCCGTCGAGGTTGTCCACGTAAGTGAGAAGGTTGTGGATGCCCAAGTCTATCGCTCCTATATTTGTTCTATTGACCTCTAACTCTGGAACAAGTTTACTATAGACTACCTCAATTGTATATCCTACAGTCCTTGGAATCACTCGTACTTCCTTGAGAGTAATGTGATCTGGCAATCTGGTCTTGATAGAAAAAGGAACTTTCTTGGGTAAAACCAATTTCCTGTCTCTTATCAAAGCTTGCTGGTTAGTGAAAATCGCTACTTGTTGCCCATTCTTAGGTTTATATTTAGGAGGTTGAGGTTTGCCTAGAAACGCTTTTGGATTGGTCTTATACTCTCTCCTTGCTCTTCTAAAACTCTTCCAGTTACGGGTGAGGAGTTTTAGAGTATGTTGAGCAGTATGAGCTGGTAGAACTTTGTAACAGTCTTCAGTTTTCAACTTTTTATCCAACTGTTGATAAGACAACCATTTCTTCGTTTGCTGATAACTCTGTTTGAAAATAAACATTGCCCTGTTGTAGAGGTTCTTGGTCTGATAGCAGAGAAGGTTTAGAGTAGGATGAGTCTTGGTCTCCATAACCTCTGTTCGAAAAACTTCTCTCACCATTTTCTCCAAGTACTATCTTGATTATCCTATATAAACCCCACAAAAATATTCTCATAAATAATTACACAACTACACAGAATCAATTTATATTTTCTCCCAAGAACTAGGAAATAACATAAAGAGGATCATACAGTACGATAGATAATATAGTTAAGACTAATTGGGTTATAGATAGCAATAGAATCACATAGAGGAGAATTTTAGATATTGGGAGAGTAAATTCTTCTTTTCCTTTCCTTAAGAAATATGTGTGAATTGAGAAAGCAAACAATCCTCCAGCACAGAGTATTAGTGATATGATCATACCCATTCTAGAAGGATCATAAACAGTAACTAATCCCAAGAAGATCAAAGCTATAATAGGTATGTGCAAAGCCACAAATCCTGTTATTCCTCCTCCTATTTTGAATAATTCCCATTCTTTCCAGTAGGCAGACTCGATTTCATGCAGTATAAGAAACATAGCATTAATTGCGTAAATCCAGAACAATGCTTGTAACATAATTATACTTTTACTGTGTTAGTATTTAAAATTTAATCCTACAAATCCGAAAAGTTATTTATTCTATTAATAGCAGTTTAATCATGTCATTTGAAGCTAAAACAGTTATTGTTACAGGAGCGAGTTCTGGTATTGGTCTTGCAACCGCAAGGGCGTTTAAACGAGAAGGAGCCAATGTATTGCTAGTAGCACGTTCTAAAGAACGATTAAAAATTATTGCTGAGGAAATAGATGCGAAGTACATTGGTATTGATATAACTGATAAAGATGCAGCTGAACGAATAATTGGAGATACAATTCTTGAATGGAACAAAATTGATGTTTTAGTGAATGCAGCAGGTATCTTAGAAACTGGAAATATCATGAACACAACAATAGAAGATTTTGACAAAATGATGGATGTTAATTTGAGATCAGTTTTCCTTCTTATGCAAACAGCTATTCCGTTTTTAAAAGAAAGTAAAGGCAATATAGTAAATGTTTCAAGTGTTACTGGAATAAGAGCTTTTCCAGGAATTCTTTCCTACTGTGTTAGTAAAGCAGCTTTAGATCACTTAACAAGATGTTCTGGCTTGGAATTAGCTCCCTTTGGTGTTAGAGTAAATGCAGTAAATCCTGGTGTTGTTGTAACTAATCTTCATAGAGCAGGTGGGATGAAAGAAGAACAATATAGCAATTTCCTAGAACACAGCAAAAGTACTCATCCACTAGGTCGAGTTGGAACTCCTGATGAAGTTGCAAATCTGATACTATTCTTAGCATCAGAAAAAGCTCTTTGGATCACTGGTGAAACAGTAAGTATAGACGGGGGAAGATTTCTTACTTGTCTTCGCTAACCCAGAGGATATTTTTCTCCTAATGCTTTTAGAATCACATCTGCATGAAATGAACTGAATTCTGTTGGTCTTTCAGTATGGATTGGCATTATCTTCTTGGGATTGATTTGTTTTGACATTTCTTGAAGATCATAACCAGAAGCATGACCTGAACAGTGTAGTTGTGTATAAGGATAGAGTCCGAAGTTTTTAAGCCAATTATCAACTTTTTTCTGGTCTAGTTCCATTTCTTCATCGATAGGTTCAGTTACTGATCTGATGTAAATTGATTCTTTAGGTGGTTTAATATCAAAAAGATGTTTGAGTTCAGCAAAATCACATCTAAAGATGTAATCATCTGGATTTGCATTAATATCATCAGCAGTAACACTATTCTCATGTTCTATAAACTGATTTTCCCAACTTTGATAGTCTTGCATTTGTATCTCAATTGGATAATTCATATCATTAAGAACTCCCCATCCCTTCCTTGGGACAAAAATCTTCACTTCATCCAATCGAGGTACATATGAAACATTATTCTCTTCCAATGTTTTGAGTGTATATGCTTGTCTCATATTAATAACTAAAGAGCGATCTGTATGTTTTGCTGCTTCTATGAAAGATTGCATTCTATCAGTGTCTCTTACTGGAAAATTAACAATTATTAATCCTCGAATATTTTCTACAATAGAGAATAAATCTTGCTGAAGATCCATCTCTCCATAGGTTTTGGGTTCATGGATATTAGTCCCCTCACTAATGAGTACATCCGGATCAAAAGAAGCAGCTTTATCTACAAAGGTTTGACTAAAAGTAGCTCTTCTTCCATGAAAACGAATATCCCCTGTATAAACAATTGTTCCACCTGAAGTTTCTATAACGAAAGAATTCGCTCCTGGAACAGAGTGATCAACTGGAAAAGGATGTATCGTTATATCATCAATCTTAAAGCTGGGTTTGAAGAGATTAATTTCTCTTGGAATAAATGAAGTTCTGTCTTTGACTTTTTTTGTTGCATCACGTTTACTTTCCCTAATTTTGAAAGATTCCTTAATTCCGGTGTATTGATGAAAACCATAGGAAGATTCCTCAAAAACTTGCAGAATTGCTTTACATCCTGGAGAACAATAAGCAGGGATATCAGGACGAACATATGAAAGAAAACCAGCATGATCCAAATGAGGATGTGAAAGTATCACTCCATCATATTTTGGTTCAGGACTAGTTTCTCTAAATCTCTTTTCATAGTCTTGTCTGTAAAGACCAGTAAGGTTTGGTAATAATCCTAAATTCATATAATCACTAATGATGCTATACCGTCTAGGCTGAAGGTAAGGCGAGAAGTAATTGCCATATTTCCCGAAACTTAATCCAAAATCAAAGAAGAGTTTTGTAGCTCCATCTTCTATAAGAATTTTATTTCCACCAATTTCTTCAACAGCACCATGAAGAGTAATCGAACTCATAACGGTAAAACATAAGCTATTTACCTTTTAAAACATGCGCACAAAATGACAAACAAAGCTTTTCTGAGCAAGCTCAAACTTTATAACTAATTCAAGAAAACAGAAAGATTTTCTAAAGCAAAATAATATTATCTATGATACAGCCAACTTATAAGGGTAAATGGGAAATAATATGCATGTCTTCAAAACTTGAAAACTATTGGAAGAAGAACAGAGGAATCATTATCCATATTGTAAGAATACTTTTTCTTCTCTTAACAATAGCTTTTCTCGTGGTTGCAATATTCTATCTTATTCTAGGTGATCCTGTATATGGAATTATATATTTTGTAGCAGCTGTCGTATCAGGATCATTTACTTTCGCATTATTTAGAATTGGTGGTTTTGGTGGTTCTAGTACTTTAGTGTAATTCTTGGTAGTTCTGAATGTTCTAATATTCTTTCACTTTAAAAC
This sequence comes from Candidatus Heimdallarchaeota archaeon AB_125, assembly GCA_001940755.1. GTDB lineage: Archaea > Asgardarchaeota > Heimdallarchaeia > Heimdallarchaeales > Heimdallarchaeaceae > UBA460. Next base: position 905 of record MEHH01000082.1, on the reverse strand, counting down.
GATAACATTAATATTGGGGATACAAGAAAGCAAACAATAATGAAAGCTATGGAATGTCCCTCTTGCAGTGGAGTTCTAGACATCTTTGTTGATGTTCTTTATCCAATGATGGCTGTAGCTGTGGATATGCTGGAAACAGCTGTTATGTATCAGTGTAAATCATGTCAAGAAAGAAGTCCAGATTTTTCAAATATCAAGTGTCCCGAATGTTTTGAAGAAACTCTTGAAACTGAAGTTAATAGAAAGCAAAACCCTGGTATGAATGATCCAACAGGACATATTTATTGCAGAAGTTGCGATTTGAAGCTTGTTTTTTAAAAAAATAAAAAGGAGAAGACTATCTTCTCTCAACTATTATCTCAAGTACATCTGTGTCAGCTAATTCATGCTCTAAACCTACCTGTTGACCTTCAAATTCTCCAGAAGGTCCCCAGACTCTTGCATATTTGAATCTATCAATGAAACTTGTATGTATTTTTTTAGCTACATCTGCAACTATTGAACCTTCACTGATAACGAAAGGTTGCTCCAAATCTGCTTTCTGTCCAGGTTTCTTTGTATAAACTCTAATCACTTCAAGTTGTTCAAAGAGCATTTTCTTGAGATCTTCGAGTGTTTCTTCTGATTTGATAGTTATTGGATGAACAGGAAGATTGGTTTTATTCGTCAACTCTTCATACCTTTCTTTAGATCCAGGAAGATCTCCTTTAGTAGCTATAATTCCTAATTTGTAAGGAGTTTGTCCATCAATTATTAGTTTAGCATCTTCAAGCTGTTTCATTAGGAAGTTCAGTTGTCTATCTATATCCATCGATAAATCAACAACCATTAAGATTGCATCACTTGTTCTAGTTACTCTAACAATTTGTTTACTTATGGTCCAATCTTCCCTAAAATCCAAGAAT
>MEHH01000081.1 GCA_001940755.1 Candidatus Heimdallarchaeota archaeon AB_125 | reverse complement strand
ATTGACATTAACACACTGGCTCCATGTTCAAGAGGGTTTTGAGTTGAAGTTCTCTCCAAATCTTCATACAAAGTTGTAAGTTTATGAAGGATGTTACTTTTATTGCGAAAATTGGAAAATTCTTGATCTTTTTGAACTCTCTTCTTAAAATTTTCAAAGTCAGCTTGAACCCTTTGAGCAGTATACAGATATTCTTCTTCCTTTATATTTGCTTCTTTTAGCTCTTCTTGTAATAACCAGATTATTTCAGTTAATTTCTCAACTTGATTGTTATTAACCAAATTTAGAATTTCAACGGATAACTGATTTCTTTCTACTTCTTCAGGATTGAGCTCTTCTTCATCTTGTGAACTTTGTTCCTCTGGTTCACTATCTACATCTACTTCGATGAATTCTTCTTCGTTATTAGGGTCGCTGCTCTTCTCATACATAGGAATTACCCACCTATGAATCTCGTTTTTTCAGACCAATTACTGACATTTAAAATCTTCTATCTAACCAATATAAATCTGATTTTAGCTGTTTTAGAAAAATATAAGTTTTGGCCGAAGTAAACGTTTATTTAATGAGCAATGAAGAAAGGCTCCTATAGAACCCCTATAAAGAAATTAAGACTAATTTAAGGATTGATTTGAAATGCATGAAAAGGTTAGTGAAAAATCTAAACAAAATCAAGAAATCATTAAGAAACTCATCAAAAAACTACATGATGGGGAAGATCCTCAGAAAGTAAAAGAGGAATTTAAAGAAGTTATCAAAAATCTATCTTCTTTGGAGATATCTCAAGCTGAAGAACAACTCATAAAAGAAGGCATGCCAGTTGAAGAAATTCATCATATGTGTGATGTTCATTTAGCTGTTTTAGAAGAAACACTCATAGAAGATCAAGATTTAGCTCCCGAAGGACATCCTATTCATATTCTTATGCAAGAGCATGCAATACTTCTTGAAAATGTTAATAGACTTAGAGAAATTCATAAGCAAATCAGCCAGAAAGACAATTTTCCAGCAATTTTGAAAGAACTAGCAGAGATAGAAAACATTGTTGATATGATTAAGAAATCGGAAAATCATTATCTCAGAGAAGAGAATGTACTTTTCTCATATCTGGAGAGATATGGAGTAACTCAACCACCAAAAATTATGTGGATGGAACATGATAGAATTCGTGATTTGGAAAAAAATCTATTTAATTTAATTGAGAAAAAAGGTGAAAACGATTTCCCAACTTTTCTAGAAAAATATCACTTATATGTGCATGGTTTAGCAGAGATGCTAGCAAGTCATTTTCCCAAAGAAAATAAGATCCTCTTTCCAACAGCTTTGAAATTACTTAAAGAAACAGATTGGAGTGAGATAAGGAAGCAATTTGATGAAATTGGTTATTTCTTCCTAACACCAGACATTATCTCTGAAGAAGATATGCCAGCTGAAGATTCTCAGCCAGTTGTAGTAGGAGAAAAACAAGTTGATTTAGGCACAGGGGTTATAGATTTAAAAATTCTCCAACAAATATTCAAAACTCTCCCAGTAGATACTACTTTTGTTGATAAGGATAACGTGGTTAGATTCTACAGTGAAGGACCAGATAGAGTATTCATCAGAACACCAAGTATAATTGGTCGATTAGTTGAAAATTGTCACCCTTCTAAAAGTGTTGATAGAGTGATGGAAATAATTGACAAATTCAAAAACAATACACTTGATAAAGCTGAATTTTGGCTAGATTTGAATGATCGAAAAATCTTCATTAGATATTTCCCTGTAAGAAATAAAAATGGTGATTATCAAGGAGTTCTAGAAGTCACACAAGATATTACAGAAATTCAGAAAATCGAAGGTGAAAAAAGGTTACTCTAACTTTTTTCCTTTTTCTAATGTTAGACCATTGATTTTTTAAATAACTCCAATTATTGTTACTTGGCCAGAGCTTATCATAGACCTCTCAGAGCAATGTTATGGCTAGCAGTGAAGAGAGCGAGCTCTCTGGCCAAAAAATCTGTAGGTGAAATAGATGAAAATAGTAGTTCTCTCAGGGTTACCATTAAGTGGTAAAACAACTTATGCAAAGATAATTGGTCCAAAATATAAAATGCCTTTATATGAAACTGGCACTGAAGTTTTGGAAGAAGTAACAAGTAGAGGTTTTGAGTTTACTCCAGAAAATATCAAGATGGTTACTGATGACTGTAAGAAAATTTCTGATAGTTTTTTTACTGAAAGATTAATGAAGAAAATAGATAAATTACCAGATGATGTTCCTGGTACTTTCATTTCTGGTATCAGGGCTGTATCAGAAGTTGAGATTTTGCGAAAACATTATGGTGATGAAAATGTTTTCGTTATAGCTTTTCACACTTCAATGAAGACAAGATTCAAAAGATTAGATAATCCAGATCGTGTTGAAGAAACAAAAGGAGCAAAGGCTAAAGAAGATGCATTGTTAAGAAACTTTGATAATTTCCTCGCAAGAAATAAAAAAGAACTCGGGTATGGTGTGGGAGACGTTATGGCTTTGGCAGAATATGTTATGAGTACAGAAAACAAAATCTGGCCATATGTTACTCTGGAGGAAAATGAAACAGATTTTGAAACAATCATTAAAGAGATTTTAAATCTTGATTAGCTTAGTCAAGATTGTTTGTTTTTATTTTTTAGTTCTGAGTAAAGAAATAAATGAATAAGTTTATTTGGGAAGATTACATAAAATCACTAGGTGATTTGGGATGGTTTTCAATCCATATGATAATGAAGATTCTAAAGACGATTCTAAAAAAGCAAAGCTTAGAACACAGGCTCAAGAGCAATTTATCCAGCAGCTACAACAACGAATAGCAGCTCAATCCAGTAAGATTGAAGAGTTACAAGTCGAGATATCAAAGATAAATCAAGTTATTCAAAGTAAAGAATTAGAATTAGAAGGTTATTCCAAAAAAGTAGAAGAGGAAAGAATGTTTTTTGAACAAGATAAAAAGGCTAGAGATGATCGTGAATATGAATTAAAGAAGATGGTTCAACAAAAAGAAATTGATCTAACAGAAGCTCAAGAAACTTCTCCATCGACATCCTTTACTCCTCCAACTCCTCCGATTGAAACCAGTGTATCAGAAGTCCCTGAACTAGATTTGGGACCAGTAAACAACTACGTCGATACTTTGATGGCATACTATAAGAGACCTACAGATGATGTTTTTGTTACATCTTTAAGAGATCTTGTTATCCATTGTAGTGAAAATGGAACACCTGATCAACTGATTTTAGGTATTCTTTTGAAAGCAGAAATGCCACTAACTGAAGATGAATTGAAACAAAAGATAAGGATTGAACCTCAAGACATTACTAGAGCAGTATTCCGTTTATTACAAAAGAATTTCATAAAAAAGGTTGGTCGAGGTTATGCTGTTATTTCATCTGAATTTGCTGAAATGACAGATATCTCAAAGAATTGGGGTGGCTTAACACCTGAACAGGTTTATGAAAATTTACTATCAGTTGTATATGTTGAATCTGATAAGGACGAATTAGTACAGGCTTTTACAAAAGCAAGAGATGCTTTGATGGAGATGGGAGTTCTAGCAACTGCAAGAAGACACGAAATAAGCCAAATAATAGAGAAAATAAAAAGGCACCCCTTCACTAATAACGAATTGACTGAAACAATCAAATCTTGGATTGAATCATAGTATTATTTTCATGCCAAACGGTCCTCTGAAAATAAACTTTGCTTCTTTTTCTTCAACTTCCATGATTAAATCTATTGGAAAACCATCTATTGTTGATTCTTTAGGGATTCCTACTTTTATTTTACCTTCATAGAGTTTAACTTGTCTCCCAGGACTTGTATCATAAATTGAAAAAGGTGTTTTCAAAATTAAACCGATTCTTGGTGAATAGTAGGGATTCTTTAACAGTATGAATGAATATACTTCACCTTCTTTAATAATAGTTCCACTATGATAAATGTAAAACCAATCCTGTAAAAATACATTTAACTCATCTTTAGAAACATATTCGTGGGATACAAGTCTTTGTAATTCATTTATGTCCGCTATCCCTATTACTGGAAGTTGAAATACTCCTAGTTCCTGTAAATCTTCAATTCCTTGATAAATCTCTTCTGTGCATCTTTCCTTTATTGCATAGTGTAAAACAACTAATAATTCTAGAGTATCTTTTGAGAGAACTTGATCCTCTAGATTCAAAGCTAGATAATGAGATTGAAGAAGTATCAATAATGCATGCTCAAATTGCTTTTTCTGTAATAGAATATAACCAATTTGAATTATTAAGGAGATTTCGTCCTCCCCTTCAATCACTGCTTTTTTATCGATCAAACCGCTTTCCATTATAGTAGAAGCTAAAATAACAGCTCTAGTCAAACCCAATAAATCAAGACGATTTTGTTTTTCACACAAAAATAAAAACTTCTCAGAATAATATCCTTTTAATCTTTCATGATTATTCGTTACTATGAAATAAACCATTCTCAGAAAATGGATATCCATAAATATATCTGAAACAAGATTTGGGAATATTGTTGAAACTTCAGTGATGATATTGAGGTGTCCATCTAACTTCTCGAAATCAAGGAGAGTAAACTCAACTACACTTAGAAGATATAGTATCCTAGCCTTCAAACGAACTGATAATTCCTCAATATAACTTTCTTTTTCTAGAAGCGCAACTCGAAGTTCTAAGGATAAATCAGATAAAGCAATATATGCTTCCTCCAACTCTAATCTGAGAACCTCGAGATTACCTTTCTCCAATTCCTCAATATAGTTTGGAAATTCAAATTCTAATTCATTCATTAATTCTAGTAAGTTATTTTCTTCTTGCAATGAATGATACTTTGATGTATCTTTCTCAGGAGAAATCTGATTAGCAGCTGTAATATTCTGTAGAACATTAATTGCATGTTCTTGGATTTTTTTAATTCTAGTTACTGGATCAAACATCTGCCTTTTTTCAACAGAATGTCTTATTTCATCAGATAAAACAGTATCATGTATCTTTTCAAGAACTTCATTATGAGCTTCTTGAAAGCATGTGTTTCTAAGCAAAAAAACAAATGATGAACAGATTAATACTGGAACATCTAAAGCTTCACAAGTTCTTACTAATTTCAAATCACTTGAAACTACTACAGCATTGACTTGTTTTGCAGCAACTATATTGGATAAATCGTTTATTTGAGGGGAAGAGAGCTCCTCTTTATCCAAATTCTCTTTATACTCTCTAATCTCCTTTATTGGCATTTTCAATATTTGAATAGGAGGTTTTATTCTTCTGCGGAGATACCAACGAATTTCCTGCATTATGTAGGTTGTTACATAAAGCTCGATCCCCATCTCTGTTATTATATCTAAGAATAAACCAAAATCTGAAGGATTAGCTTCAAAACCACTAATAAAGAAGTTTGTATCTAGAACGAACTTGTTGTTCTGTACTTTTTTAGTGGAGATCATGATAACACTTTCTTACGTTTATTCTTAATAATTGAATAGACAAGAATACAATAAAAAATTATCTGCTCAAAATGGAAAGGATATGGGGTTTCAGAAGTATGTTCAAAATCAGGTTTAGTAATATTATCTAACACTGATTCTATATAATATTCAAAATAATAATTATTTCCCAACTCTGATTCATGTGGATCATAATGTGAGTGATAATTTTCCTGAAATTCAACTGAAAAAGACTGAAGTTGACCATTATTAGAATAAGCTAACCAACCCTTCATCTCTACTTTTGTGTCTTGAATAAATATCCTTGGTACAACAGTTTGAGTATTATTTGATTGAAAATCAAAAGAAAATTCCCACAAAAGATGGTGAAGATTATCCTTATGCAGATATTTAACATGAAAATCAATTTCTCGAATAGTAAACAGTGAGCTTGTAACTCCTGTCAAAGTAAATTGAAAACCATCGAATACATCACTTAATTGATTCCAAAGATTTTGTGCAAATATTACTAATCCTGAGTATTTATCCCATAAAGGAATTAAAGCAGGAGGTACTTGAGCAACCCATGAACCATGTATTGGTGTTGCAGAGAAATATGAGTCAAGAAGTGCATTATATACAAAGAGTGTTTTTTGAAAATTCAGACCAGATTTAGTAAATAGATATTGCAAACCTAAAGTTTGATTTAACTGATTAACCCACTCATCGAACTCTTCAAGCTGGTTTTGTGTTGAATTTCTTGGTTGATAGATCTCATGACTTGCAGAGCTATTAGTTATTAAGAAACTTGCTTGTGTTGAATCCAAAGGAGATAGAACCTCTTCGTAATCTTCTAATGCCATAACTAAAACACTGTTTTTACCTTCATAGATAAGGTGGAGAGAGAGTGCTGTTAATAAACCACTAGTCTTGCTCCAGGTTGCTCTCATTGAAACAGCAGTTTCCATGTTAATATTCAGAGAGACAGTAAATTCTTCATTGTCTTTATTGTAAATATTCACTGAGAATGATTCTTCAAGTAATAATGAAGCAAATTCAGCTTCGAATCTATCATAATTCTCATCTAATATCAATGGCAAGAAATCTAAATAATTGGCATCCTTAATCATAGCCCCAAAGTTAGGTCGAGTAATATTAGTGAATATTGTTGGTACTATTATCGCAGTATTTGGTTGTAATTCTGCTTGAACAGTCTCTGTTTCAGCTGGTTCGAAATTGAATCCTATAAAATCTGCAATAAAATCACTTCCTGTGTTAACTTCAGCAGTTAAAGGTTCCTTGACAATCAAATAGCTTTCAGTTAAGTACACTGACTCTTGTGAGAGAATAAATTGATCCGATTCAATATAGTAAATTTCCCTAAATTCAGAAGTTCTATCTTTTAGAAGAATCTTAAATTCAGCATTCGAAAGAGATCCTGTAAAATCAAACCCTAAATCTTGAAACATATTATCAAGGTTCTCACCTTGGGTTATTTTATAGCTAAGAAGATATCCTTTATCATCGAAGCTTGATTCTCTGAAATCTATATCATTTTCAGCTTCTATTCTTGAAAGAGATAAACTAAGAACAAAAAGAATCAATGCCAGTGATAGTAATTTCTTATTTCTCATCTTTAGCACCTTTCTTTTTTATCTTCTTCTTCTGTTTGTCACCCTTGAAAGTCATCACTATTGCTGGGGGGACAATGAATAATCTAGAAACGAAAACATCGATTAAAATTCCTATTCCTAATCCTAACCCTAATTGCTGCATATGAATAGATGAAGTGAATAATAAACTGAAGTATGTAGCTGCCATAATAATTCCAGCTACTGAAATATTGTTCATTGTTTGATCTACAGCTTCAATAATTGCTTTTTCTGGATCTTTAACATCATTGTAAATATCACGAAAGATTCCTAGAAATAGTACATCAAAATCCAATCCTAAAGCAGTTAAAACTGCATAAGCTAACAAAGGTACAATCCAATATATTGAACCTCCTAAGAAGAGTAGACTGATTAGACTGAACAGTCCTAAGCTTATTCCAAGAGATAGAAGTATAGTTACTAGAACTCTGATTGACATGAAAAACTTTCTAAGAAATACAATCAGTAATAATGTAATAGTAACTGAAACAAACACAAAAATTAGACTGAAGTCTCTAGCAACTCCAGTTTTCAAATCATATAAAGCAGGTGCTATGCCTGTTGTATAAACTTGCCAATTTGTAATGTTTCTCTGTTCAATAACATCTGCAATCACAGATCTTATTGTTTTGATTTGTTCATCTAGTTTTTTGTCTCCTTCAGCGAATAAAGAACCACAATATACAACCGAATATTTTTCATCTGAGAAAACATAATTTTTCATGAGAATTTGGATTTCCTCTGTTACAAATAATGAATTGTTCTGGAGAGTCTCATCATATGGTTTTCCCAAAGGATGACTTAAACCTGCAAGAACCGTTACATTCGTCTCATTCCTTATTGCTTCAGTGATAAATAGAACTTCATTGATAGATTCAAAATTCAAACTATCATTACTGAAAACAAAAGGATCCAAATCAGTTGTCTTGAAAAGTAAAGAAATCTGGCTTATATATTCTGTACCCATATGCTGATTAATTGAATCCAAACCTTGTCTAGTTATATATGTTTGTGGAGCTGAAGAAATTTGTGCATAATCTGTTGGAACAGCTATAAAGACACCAATTCCAATAAGAGAAATTATAACTGAAACGAGCAAAACCTTCTTTGGTTTTTGAACTGCTTTTCTCACATATTTCATAAGAGTACCTCTTCTTTTTTGAAATATTTTCATATCTAATTTCCATTTAGTTAAAATGTTCTTATTTAGAAGAACTAATATCGAAGGGACTAAAGTTAAAGAAACCACCATACTTGTTAAGAAGCCTATTATCCCGCTGATTCCCATTCCAGTAGCTAATGCAAAACTGCTCAAGACTAATCCACCAAAACCAAAAGATAAGGAAACAGATGCAATAATTATGCCTTTAGAAGTACGTCTCATTGTTTTTTTGATGGCATCATACTTTGTTTCTGTTTTTTTCAGGCTTAGTAGATAATCACCAATTAAGAAAACACAGTAATCTGTAGTTGCTCCAAGTAGAGTTACACTTAGAATAATAAGACTCGTGGAATCTAAACCACCAGTTACCGACCCTATACCAATAAACACTAACCTCGAAACTGCGAAAGCAATTGCTAGAACTGAGAGTTGAATCAGAGGTAAAAATGGTGACCTATATACCAAAAGAAGAATGATTACAATAGTAATTATAACAATCAAATCTGTTCTTTTTGCTTGAATTTGAAAATCAAGTGATATTTCTACTATGAAGAAGTCAAGACCTGTACAATAAACCTCTAAAGGTTCATTTTCTTCTTTCATTGAAGGAAATATGTTTAGCAACTCTAGATAAGCTGCTTTGCCTTCTTCATTCAAATGATTTAGAGCCATGTTGAAAGTTATCAAAGTAGTGTCAGCATCTGCAATTTCTTCCTTGAAATTTGTGAATTGTTTGAGAAAGATCATAATGATATCATCTGTTATTGGAGGAATAGTTGATTCCATCGTCAAAACAGGTATAAGGTACTTATTTTTAGCATCAATAAAACCTTGAATGTTCCCGTCATCATAAACTTCTTCTATAAAATCAACTTCAACAGAATTATTGGTTCCATACAGAAACTCTGCTGTTTTTTCGTACGAATATGTCACATTTTGCCATTTACTCGAATTGAAACTATTTGATAGCAAAGTAAGAAGTTCTGACTGTCTAACATCTGGAGATACTTCAGATATAAATGTGGAATTGAGCTTAATTATATCACTTAGAAGATTAAAGACATCTGTCTCATTTGAAGGTAAAGTTAAGTTTGCAAAATAATTAAAACTCTTAGAAATTTCCTGGTAAAAAACATCCACAAATTCAGTATACCTTGATTCGTTGAATGATGCTAAAAGCATATCCAAGTAATTTTCGGTTAACTGATTACTAATAGTAGTTGCTAATGAAATATCATGTGTGCTATTGTATTGATCCAACCAGATAGAACTGAAATATTCTATCCCACCCCAAACATAGTGTATTGATGCAAAGGATAATTGTGTCGCGTACCATTGAAGACTCAGAATTGTTCTAAGTAGATTGTCAGCATCATCATAGAGAGATGAGAAGGGTTTGCTTGGTGATAAATATGGACCAATTTTTGGATTATG
>MEHH01000080.1 GCA_001940755.1 Candidatus Heimdallarchaeota archaeon AB_125 | reverse complement strand
CTGTTTACAGAGAAAGTATTTGGTAAAGGTATCTAGAGTTTCATCTTTTCAAATGCTCTGATTAGCTCATTCCTTTCATTGAACCTATTATGAACACTACTACTTAATGTCATTAGATTAGCAATGTTGTTTTCTACAGTATCTAACATCATTTCCTCTAGTTTTAATTGAACATCCGCTATTTTATCTTTAAATTCCTCTGCATTATCAAGAATGTCAATTTCAAGTAGGTAAAGAATTGACAGATCAATTCCATGTTCTCCTTCAACGTCTTTTACATCAAAAAAAGTACTATATTTGTAATCAGTCTTAGATGCCTCAGTTCTCATATCAGAAATGGTTTTCACAACTATCCCTGCTGGACCCCAGCTTGTTAACAATTGTGAATGGATTAGAAGTTCATGAACCTGACTCATCATATCCCCTGTATTTCTCATTATGGTAAGTAATCTAGTTCTGAATGCTATATCAGAATCCTTTCTATGTTCTAAATCTTTGTACCCATGGTAGTTTTCAATATTAGAACTAAGAATTTTTAATGCCTCACTTGGTCTTTTTGAAACTTCTTCTTCAGTCATATCCTTTTTCTTACCAAACATATGCTTTCACATGTAAATTATTTTATTGCTTTAAATATATTGTGCGTATTTCATCATTTGTAGTAGCTTGTTCAGGGGCTTTATCATCCACAATTCTTCCTGTAAATCTAGGAAATCTTAATGCTAAGCCTTCTAAATTACTTTCCATGAAACCTCTTGAGCATGAGTGCAGTCGACTCCTAGTAATTTCATCACCTGTGACTTCAATTACTATCTTAGGATCAAACCAAATACTACTTTCTATATCACTTTGGTATTCCTTAGGTTTGTCTCTTACTAGAGGTTTAAGCTCCTTAAAGAAGAATTCAAGATCTTCATCTGTAAATCCTGTACCAATCTTTGTAAAAGTCTGGTATACGCCTTCAATCTTGTCATAACAACCAAGTAGAAAAGCTCCATATTTACCAGCTCTTTTTCCTTTTCCGTATTCAGCCCCCATAATAACTAAATCAAAGGAATCAGAAAGTTGTGCATCATATCCTGCTTTGTATTTCACCCAATTCCAACCTCTTGCACCAGCTTGATAGACAGAATCTTCTCCAATACTCTTCCCCATTATACCTTCACAGCTATCTTTGATTGCTTGGTGAAAGAATTCATCAATTTCATCGGAGTTTTCAGCAAGTATTTGATGTGAAAACCTAATATCATTAGATTCTTTAATAATTTCTTTCAAAGTTTCTCTTCTCTCAAGATAAGCTGAATCCAATCTAGATTTTAAATCACTATAAAGTACGTCAAAAAGATAAACTCTAACTGGAATTTCAGAAATCTTCTGATCAATATCATGCTTTCTTTTTCTCTGTGACACATTTTGAAAAGGTAATATGGTTTCTTTTTCGTGGTCAAAAGCTACTATTTCGCCTTCAATTATGAATTCGTCTTTAGATGCAGAATCATTAATAAATTGAATAACATCTGGAAATTGATTAGTTATGTTTTCAGTACTTCTTGAGAACAATCTAACATCTTTGTTCTTCTTATGGATCTGTACTCTTAAGCCATCATATTTGTACTCAAGGGAGCAGCTTCCATTGAATCTCTCAAGTAGTTCTTCTGAACTAGAAACTCTTTGAGCTAGCATAACCTTAATTGGGCTGAATAATTTAACCTCAATTTGCTTAACAACTTCAAGACCTTCCTCATATAGGATTGTTGAAACAAACTCTATATCTGAACATCTATTGTACGCTCTCTCTAGAAATTCTTTATTTTCTCTATCACCAGTTTTAGCTTTTGATAGTGCTTCAAGTAATAATTGTGCAGCAACACCAGTTCGCAAATTTCCAGCAATCAATCTTGAAATGTATCTTGCTTCTAGTGATGTAACTTTCGATAATAATCCGGATAAGATTCTTATTTTTTTATCTGTTGAACCTTCACCAGTAATTTTTGCTATATTATCAAGAATTTTCCATATTTCCAGTACATCATACTGTTCTATTTCTTGTTGGCCTGTAAAAGCTAACAGGGTTGATTGAGTCTTATTTTCCAAAAGATTATGTGCAGTTTTTCCTAGATCTCCAATTTTCTCAAGAGAGCTTTGAACTGCTTTTTCACTTTTTCCAGTCGCTAGAGCTAACGATTTGATAGCCATTTTTTCCGCTAGCATCAATTCAATTCCCACAAAATCTGGATAGAGTTTTCCTAAAGTTAAGAGAGAAATTTTTCCTATTTCTTTCTCATCTGCCTTGGCTAGAGTTTCTGCTAAAATATCTACCATTTCTAGTTTCTTTTGGGTATTTTCTAGATTATAATAACACTGGCATAAATCCTTAAACTTCACCTTAATCAGACCTAGCTTATCTTTTCTTGCCTCTTTGTTCTTTCATCTCAAGAACTATTTCACTAATAAGATGAATGAGATTTGCACTTAAAACGTCGAGACTGTTTTTTAGGTCTCGTACTGCTTGAGTAAGACTCTCTATTTGTTGGGATTGTATAGCTGGTTGAACTGTTGGTTGAACTTGAGTATCTACCTGCAATTCCTGATCAAAAAGCACGAGATCTTTCTCAAATTGATCCATTTCAGGTGTCCTAGGTTCAGGAATCGATGTTATATCACCTTTAACGGCACCTTTTGCATCATCTTTACGTTTTTGTTTTTTCTTCTTATCTCTTTGTTCTTTTTCACGAATTCTCTCTAAATATGGTAGAATTTGTGCATAATCAATTCCTTCTCTACGAGCCATATCTGTTAGAAGAATATCTCGATATCCAGGATCTTCGATTTTTAATTCATCTATGTCTCTTTCTAGTTCTTGGATAATAGCTATTGATTCGTATACATTGTTTACAGGAGCTTTAATTTCTTCTTCTTTTTCAACAGTTTTAGTTGCTCTTACTTCATCTTGCAGAGTTTTCATGGCTTTAATAACTTCTGCTTTAACTGTATCAGTTTCACCTTTGGACAGAGCTTCCTTTACCATATCAATTTTACTTGCAGATTCAAAAGGTGCTTCTCTAATTATTTCCTCTTCTTGAATTGTATCTTCAATTTCCTCATCAAGTTCTTCTTCTTGCTCAGTAAACATTGGTGGAGCAGCAATATGCTGGAACAGATTTTTAGCAAATTTAATATTATTTCTTAAATCTATCCCTGATTTAGAATCTGAGAACATCAGATATGAACCACAAACGAAAACAGTTCCTAGTCCATAGGAGGATATACCCATAATAGCAGAACTTGGGGGGTCGCTAGTTTTCTTAGTTCTAGCTAATTCTTCAACACCCGCTTGGAGATGTAAAGAACAACTAGAAACTATTGTTATTTCTTTAAGACCACTAGTAATTGGATGGTCATAGAATTTTGAAACCACTACATTGCTTTCTAATTCTAAATCAAAATTCTGATAATCAAAAATCTGATTAGCAACTATTTCTACATTGAAATGTTTTAGTAGTGTGTTTAGATTGGTATTTAATCCTTTATCGCCACCTGCATTTGAAAAAATAGCTAATGAACCTCCCTCATCAACAAATCTTAACAAAGCTTTAACCTCGTGACCCATAATTTTTGATCCATCTGGGCACAAGAAAACAAAGATATCATATTTGGATATATTTGAATACTTTATCGGATATGAATCATGTTTGCTAATTTCATGACCTTCTTTTTCTAGAAGACCTGCAAGTTTCTGAAAATTATCAAAAATCTTTCCTCTCTCTTTTTGAGTTTCATCGAATAATATTTTCATGTGATCACCCAATTTACATACGTTTGCTGCTCGTTTTTAACGATTTAAACTATATTTAACAATAATAATTATAAATAAAAGGTTGCTGTTGTTATTTTCTTGTGAAAAATCCTGCTTTTTTTAGTGAAAAAATCAATTTTATGTAGTAAAGAATAAAAAGACTTGAAGTAGATATTAATTATCCGGTGATTTATTGTCTAGTATAGATTTTGGAAAACTACAAGAAATGGCTTCTGCCAGGTTAGATATAATAATACTCCATTCTCAAAAAGGTGGACCAGGTAAAACAACTCTTTCATGTAATATAGCTCATGAGCTTGCTAGACGTGGAAACAAAACTGTTTTGATAGATTTAGATATTGCACAACCTACAATCCAACACATCTTCAAAATTCCAGATAAGAAGATCAAGCATACAATTAACGATGTACTTATGGGAAAGAAGAAAGTAAGCGAAGAAGTTCTCCTTACAACAAAGAATCCAAATCTACAATTAATAGTTGCAAAAGAGAATGTAGAATATGGAGAAGGACTATTATCACTCCTTGAGGATATTCAACAATATTCTTTCTTTGCACTTCATGAAATGACTAAATTCCTCCAAAGAATGGGATTCAGATATGTAGTTTATGATTTAGCACCAGGTTACAGAATGGAGTCAGTTAATGCAGCAGCTATTGCTGATGCTAGAATCTTTGTAATAAGACCTTCTACTTTCAGCTTCGAAGGTGCAAAGCAAATGCTCAAAGATATCTACAAGAAACTAGATATTAGATCTCTTAGTTTCTTTGTTTTTAATCAACTTCCTCCAAAACTAAAAGCAGATAATCAGAAGCTATTAGAAGATTGGAAGCAAGAATTGATAAAAATCTACAAACCTGATAAAATTACTTTTCTTGATTTCTTACCTATTTCTTTTGACGTAATGGAACAGGGTATTAGAGGTGAATATATTTTTCCAGATGACTCAGTTCTCTATGAAAAACTAACTCTTATTGTAGATAAAGTAATTCAAGATATAGATGAGATGAAGAAAAGTAAAGAGTAAATATAGTTTTTTGCACTAATTTCTCGAAAATTATATCAAATTTTATAATAGCTAACGTAAACTGTTGTATTAATGAGCCTAGTTAAGAAATTTCAATGTCCTCATTGCAATGCTCCAATGGATGTGAATCCAGAGGATGCAATCTTCAATTGTGTTTCTTGTGGTCAAGCGAGTCTAGCAGATGGTGCTATATTTGATAATCATTATATTTTAAGAAATACGCTTAATCAGAAGAAAATACATGATATTGTAAAGGAGTTTATTAGGAAAAAAGGATTTATGAGGGGAATTAAAGGTTATAAGATTACTAACATTACCCCAAGTTTAATGCCTTTTTGGGTTGTTACTACTGATGCGTATACTCATTTTGTAGGATACCTCAGATACACTGAAACAAGAACAAGAACAGTAGGATCAGGAAAGAATAGAAGAACAGTAACTGAACATGTTACAGTATACCGACCAATAGACAGAGAAATAAGAGAAAAAAGAGCAGATGTCTTACTTGGAAGGAGAGGTAGTTCAATATTCGGATATGAGAGAGTAAAAGACATCGTAAGAGCAGAATTTACAAATGCCGTACAATTTAATCACGATCAACTACAAGCAGATGAGAAAGAATTCAATTACCTTTCATCAGAAATTAATATAGATGCAGCAAATCAGCTAGGTAAAACACATGTCTTTGATAATCATAGAGCTCAAGCTGAAAAAGCCTGTACCAAAGTGTTTGATTGTGCTACTCAATTAACATTTGAAGGCACTTACTTCGTGCATGCTCCAGTCTGGCAGATAGAATATGAATTCAAAGGAGAAACCTACAGAATGGCTATATTAGGAAGCAGTGGAAGAGTAATAATTGGAGAACTACCTGTTACAACTACTTTTAGAATTATATTTTTATCACTAACTGTATTACTCTTAGGTGGTGCTGGAGTAGCAAGCTATTTCTTAAGACATTTAGTATATGTACCAATTATAGCTGGAATAGTCGCGGCAGTAATAGGATTCTTCACGCTGAAGAATACTTTCAAACCAAAATCGGTGGTGGACTAAAATGAGTGTAAGATCAATAATGTGCCCTAATTGTGCTGCTCCTTTAGAACTTGAAGCAACTCAATCACATGTTACATGTCCATATTGTTCAGTAACAAGTGAACTGAAAAAAGTATCAGAATTAATTGAACACTTTATGTTACCAGTTGTTTATAATGTTGAACAGATTAGAACAGAGTTAGTTGGAGATATTCTTAAACACCCTGGAGTTCCTGAAGATCTACACAAATCTCTTAAAGTTACGAAACTAGATTTGAAATTCTTTCCATATTTCATTGTAACTGTTCACCTTCGAACGGAATACAAAGGAAATGGAGAATATGCAACTTTCAGTAATCGGTACAAGTCAGGATATAGACATATTAGTACTCACTTGAAACCTGAACAAGGAATATTCGATGATACTAGAGAATTTATCATTTACGCAGCTGAAGATGTGAACAATGAGTTACTTAACTTCGAAATATCTACTAGAGGTAAGAGATATTTCCAAGCACTTGAAGCAGAGAAAGTTAAAGCTGATGTAGTTCCAAGTATATTTGATTTAGATCAAGCTAAAAACGAAGCTACAAACCAGATGAGAGAGATTCATAAAGGATTGATGCTCAAAGAATTAGCTCAAATACTTGAGGTTAGAGATAAACCTGACGTAGAAGGTGTTTATCTACTCCATATTCCATTTTACTTTATTGAGTTTGAAGCAGCTGGAAAGAAACATGAAGCAATTTTAGATGGAGCAACTGGAAGAACTGTAATCACTACTGTACCAAGAGAAACCTCTTACTGGGTACAAGTTGGAATATTAACAACACTATTTGCAGGAATTGGATTAGCAGGTATATTCTTTGCAATCCAAAGTACACTATTCAATTTCCAATATTTTGGGATATTTGGTGCAATTGCAGGTTTAATTTTAGCTGGTAGAACATTACAACTTGGATTAAAATCAAGATACAGGGAAACACAGAAATCACGGAAGAGAAGGAGCTAGTTTTTTTCTCTTTTACCTTTTTATTTAAAAAGAGTGAGAATATTTCAAATTTATGAGTGATACCATTCCGATTTTTTTTGATTTTGGAGGAACCATAGTTGATACTCTGGAAGTTACTAGAAGAGTATTCAAAGAAGCTCTGGGTAAAGATTTTCCTAGTTCAAAAATTAAACAAATGTACAAGGATACTTCTTCTAAAGGACAAAGTATGTCAATGTTTTTCAAATATCCTGTAAATCCTTTAAAACTTCTGGTAAAAAGGAATAAACTGGTAAAACTTCAGAGAGATATCTTCATGGATGTAGTTGAACTCTACCCTGAAATACAAGAAACTTTGGAGAAAATCAAGAAATTAGATGATAATATTTCACTGATAATGGTCACTCAGAATCCAATGTTAGAGAATGAAGATGATTCTTCAAAACTTATGGAAAGACTATTTGGTAAAAGCAATCCTTTTGATCAAATTCTTGCTGGTGAAGATAAATTTGATTTAATAGTACATAATTTTGATCCAGATGTTATAGCAAAAGGAGTTTTTGTAGGTGATCTGCCAAATGATGTTTATGTTTCTGATCTGCTTAAAATTCCCTGCTTTGGAGTGTCTTGGGGATACTCTGATGAGAATGAGCTATCTACTCCTTTCATTGTGAATGAAATTCCAGAACTCGTTGAAATGGTGAAAGATCACCTTGAAGATCTAGATGAGGATCCTGAAGAGGAAATAGGTGAGATAGAATTTGATGAGACAGAATTTGAAGATAAAGATGATTTTGAACTAGTTTCTGAATAATTGATTCACTGTTAATTTATTTCAAGTATGAATTCTGCTGTTTCTTCTGCAACACTTGAAATTTTATCTTTCTTTTTCTTAGTTAATTCTGCAGAATTTTTCTTAGCTTCAGTAACTAGATGCTCAAATTGCTTTGTATCTCTTGCTTCCTCAATTTTTTGTTTTAAAATTTCTCTGGCTTCGTTTTTTGCCTTTTCCAACCTTCTTACTCTATCACTTTGAGCTTTTTCAATTAAAACGTTTGATTCATTTCTTGCTTCTGAAACTACGTCTTCTGCTTGTTGTTCAGCAATCTTTATTTGTTCTATTATCTCTTGTTCCTTAGATGGCAAATATTTCACCAGACATCTCTTTTCTTACAAGTTATGTAAGAGGACAGCATGCAAAGCTTCTTTCTATTGAAGACTTTGAAAACTTAATAAATAAACCTTATGAAGCCTTCATTAATGATTTAACTTCTTTTGAAATTGGTGAAAGTTTGCGAAAGCAGCCATCGTATCAATCTCATGAGATTGAACGCATACTTACTAGAAAATTGTTAGATCAATATGATTTTATCCTCCAAAATATGCCTAAATGGGGTAAAGAATTCTTCGAAGCATATATGATTAAATTCGAAGTGATGAACCTTCAAAGAATAATCAGATATCTGTATTCAAAAGCTAAAGTTAACCTTAGGGAGGTAATAAATTTAAAAGCTCAAGAGATGCTTGGTAGAACTTCCTTCATTGCTAAACTTATTCAAAGTCAAGATTTAGGTGAATTTCTCGAAGGTATGAAGCTTACAGAATACAAGAGTGTTATAGAGATCTCAGAAAAAATCTATAGTAAGGTTGGTGATATCTGGCCTATAGAGTTTGCATTGAATGTTCATTATTTAGATATGATGCTGAAACAAGCTCAAAAACTCAGGGGAGTGCAGAAGAAAGGTGCACTAAATTTTGTTTATCAAGAACTATTTACAAATGTGATACTAGTTAAATTAAAAGCAGATTTTGTTGAAGTTGATGTGGAAGATGCTTTACAGCTCATCACATTACCTAAAGAGATTCCCTTTAGAAGACAGATAATTTCCTTGATGGAAGAACAATTCTTGCAAAATGATCTGGATATTTTAAAATCACTTAAGTTTGAGAAGTTGACTCAAGGTATTAAACGATACGAAAAAGACCAGATGTTCCTGCATATAGAAATAGCTTTGAGAGCGAGAGAGTTAGAAGAGCTAAGAAAAGCATTCTACAAAGATTATGGAATTTTGAGTATTCTTAGTTATCTAAAACAGTATGAAGCCCAGATTCAGGATTTGAATAAATTGTTATATCTCAAGGAGTATAAGTTCCCTGTTGAAAAAACCAGGGAATTAATTGTCAACCTTGTATAGTCAACTCGTCAAACAACGATATTCAAGAGTATAAAAGCTATTAATAATCCATAGATTGCTAAAGCTTCACCAAGAGCTAGATATATCAGATTTGGTGTGAATACTTCTGAATTTGCTGTTATTGACCCAATAGCTGCAGGTTCTCCTTTTGCTAGTGTTATAGCCGCTCCTAGATTAGAAACAACCATAATGAACATAGCTGCAATGTAAATCCATCCATACGTTGGAGTGAAATCTGTTAGTAGATTTGTTCCATCAAGATAAGGTTGAATTTTCGTATACATAACGAAAGCTATCAATAAACCATAAATCGCTAATGCTTCAGCCAAAGCCAAATAGATTAAAATGAAGATATTTAATCTCTGTTTTTCTGCTACTGCTGCAGCTGCTGCTTGAACTCCTTTCGCTAATGGAATGCCTGCTCCTAATATTGTTAACATTGTTCCTGCAATTCCCATAATACCTAATATATATCCTTCAACTGCCATATTTACTCAAATCCATTTCTTTGTTAAAAACGAAAATTGGTTTATGCTGAATTCCACTGCCTTCATAAAACTTGCTGAAGAATTCATAAAAATGTAATCTTAAAGTCTGAATAAAAACTAGTAATCCTTCCAATGCTAGAATAAAG
>MEHH01000079.1 GCA_001940755.1 Candidatus Heimdallarchaeota archaeon AB_125 | reverse complement strand
GTAATGGTAATTAATTTTGATGGAATATGTAAGGGACATAGTATGTTCTTTGCAACTGCTGAAAGAGCCATGTTTACTGGCGATGCACTAAATATGTACCCAGCGCTTCCAAATAGTTACTTAATAGATTATTCGGGTTCATACAAAATATGGTTAAAAAACATCGAATTTCTTGAAAAAGCAGATATATCAATTATATGTCCCGCTCATGATAATTATCAAGATGATCGACATGTTATCCATTACATCACTGATGTAAAGGAATCTTTTCATCAATTTGAAAACCAGTTAGAAATGGTGTTCACAGAACAGAAATATCTGACAATGAATCAGCTTATTGAAAGAGTTCATAATTCACAAGGTATAGTATGGTACCATCCATTTTTACTGTTGGCACCTAGAGCAAATATGACAGCTCATCTGAATAAGCTCATTGATGAAAATAAGGTTCAGAAAAATGAGAAATCAGATCCCGTAACTTATACATATATCGCACCAAAAGATGATAATTTCTTCTAAGCTTTTGCTTAGAACTCTTTTATTATATTTTCAACGATTTTTAGTGGTTTTTCTGTTCCTTGAATAGATATTTGTGCAAATGCTTTATTCCCTCCACCCTTATTTCCAGTAATTTCTAGGAGTTCTTTAACAATATCATTTGCTGGAAGTTTCTCATCTGAAGATAGTAGATACAAGATATCATTCTTTCCAATGATTGACAGAAACACTCCTTCTGCAATCTCTTTAGCAGCTGATTGGATTGCTTGACGGTCAATTTCTGGAAGTTCAAGGAAAACACAAGAATAATCATTAATCCTCTTCTGCCAGCTGTGAATGTTGCTGAAAATCATTTTCAACAATTTTACGTTTCCTGATTCTAAAATATCGAAATTAGTCATTTTGTTGCTGATCATTTCCACTAGTTTCTCATCTTTCTTTTGAGTTAACTCTTCTAGTTTCATCATGGTTCTTCTTTGACTGTTTGCAAAATCAAAACCATGTTTATCAACTACAAGTTTAATCATATTCCCTTTTAGACTCTCTACAACTATACCCTTAGATTCAGAAAGATTTTTCACATGGATTCCTCCACACCCAACCAAATCAAATCCATCGTTTTCACCTAACTGAATAAGTCGAACAACTTCTTCTTCAGAGGTTTTCCCCCTTATTCTGTGTTTGTACTCCTTTTTGTACTCCTCCTGACTTATGATTACTGATATTACTTCAGTTCCAGAGTTAATTATATCGTTAGCATATTCTACTGCTTCGAATACTTGATCAGGAGTAAGTTTCTGAGAAACCTCCATTTCAATCCAGTTATCTTCAAAATTTGCTTTCAAGGTTTCACAATGAAAGAGTTTCTCCAATACATGTGTAAAGAGATGTTGAGCTGAATGTGCTTTCATAAATGAATATCTTCTCTCCCAATTTAATCTCAAAATAACTTCTTTATCTATATCAAATTGACTAGTTTCAGTAGAAAGAACTTTGCACCAGATTCCCTCAGAATCTTTGTAAGTAGCATCAATAGGATATTCTTCATTATTGTAAATAAGAACCCCATTGTCTGGTAATTGACCACCACCGCCTGGATAAAGTAGCTCTTGACTGAATTGTATGTTGTTTTCCTTAATCTTTGAGATTGTACATGTTATTTCTTTTTGATAAGGATTTTTCCAAAATAAAGGGATTGAAGACTCATTAACCATATTTGGAAAAAACAAGAAATGGTAAAAAAAGTTGTGTTTGAAAGCATTATTTTAGAAAAAGAGAAACTAGATGCTATTTACCTAGTTTTGATCCACAGTTTGTGCAAAAGGTATCTTCTCTTTTATTTGAAGTTCCACAACTACTACAGAATACTGAACTTTGTTTTTGAGTAGGTTGCACTTGTGGCTGTGTTTGAACTGGTTGATATGCTTGTTGAGATACTTGGTAAGCTCCTCTTGCTTCAACTTCTTTCTCTTTGTCTCTCCAGATTAAATTGCCAATTGCTGAACCTATAGCTGCAGTTATTATGAAACCAACTGCTGCAACTATAAAAGCTATAATAAGAAAGATTCCACCAACCCACCCCAATGTAGCAATAACAAATCCAAATATTGCTTCACTTGCAGTTTCTATATCACCTAAAAATGCTAAAGCTCCTGTTGTAATTAATACACCTAATATTATTCCTAGTACACCTAAAGCCATACTAAAGAAAGTACTAATCTTAATCCCATCATTTTTATAACCAACAAATCCAACGATGAAACCCCCTACAAGAAAACCTGAGATTTTTAATGGTGCATCAATTGAAGCGTTTAAAGGACCTAAAACGAACATTAGCACAGCTGCAATTCCAATTCCAAGTACAAAACCTAATATGTTAACTAGTTTTCTGTTACGTGCCATGTTCGGTCATGGAACCTATTACTATTTAATCGTTTAGAAATATGAAATCGATAATTAGTAGTATTAGTGCAAAAATTTTTAACAAAAAAAATAATCGTGTGTTTGATAGCTATGACTGTAAAGCTAGAGAATTTCTTTAATGCAGAGTCATTTTGCGTTGTTGGTGCTTCAACTACCCCCAATAAACCAGGGAATGTAGTTGCGTACAATTTTGTTCATTCCTTCCCAGGAAAAACATATCTTGTTAATCCAAAAGGAGGGGAATTATTTGAAAATAAATTGTATCACTCAGTTTTAGATATAGAAGACAAAATTGATGCAGCATGTATTATTGTTCCAGCTAGATTCGCTCCTTCAGCATTACAAGAATGTGGTAAGAAAGGAATAAAGA
Source organism: Candidatus Heimdallarchaeota archaeon AB_125 (assembly GCA_001940755.1). Classification (GTDB taxonomy): domain Archaea; phylum Asgardarchaeota; class Heimdallarchaeia; order Heimdallarchaeales; family Heimdallarchaeaceae; genus UBA460. The sequence continues at coordinate 6,941 of MEHH01000079.1, read as the reverse complement.
ACATTATAGTAACAACTGGAGGTTTTAGTGAAATCGGAGAAGAAGGGGAAAAACTTCAACAACAAATGTTTGACATTATGAAGGAATATGAGATTAATGTCATTGGACCCAATTGTTTAGGTTTATACTCACCTGCTCTTGGTTATGATACAATGTTTTTACCAGCCAGTAAACTTAAGAGACCTTCTAACGGACCTGTATCAATTTTTACACAAAGTGGAGCATTTGGTGCTGCTTTCATTGATCAACTATCGCGTTTAGGGTCAGGGAGATGGGTTTCCAAATTTATTTCATATGGTAATGCTAGCGATATTAATGAAACTGATTCTTTGGAGTATGTTGGAAACGATGTTGATACAAAAATGATTCTAATATATCTAGAAGATTTCAAAAATGGTAGGGAATTTATGAAAAAAGCAAGAGAAATCTCCCTAAGAAAACCAATCATGGGAATCAAAGCTAATCGTACTGAAACAGGTGCAAAAGCTGGAGCCTCACACACTGCAGCTCTATCAGCGAATGATGTTATAGTAGATGATTTACTAAATGATGCAGGTATAATTCGAGTGATAACTTGGGATCAATTGGAAGATTGTGTTCTTGCATTTGGAACACAACCATTACCTCTGGGAGATAGAGTTGCTATTGTCACAGATGGTGGTGGAGCAGGAGTTATGGCTTCAGATATGGTGTCAGATTGTAATCTTAAACTAGCTAAATTTTCAGAAGATGTTCAAAAGAAACTTGATGAAACCTTTCCATCTTTTTATGCAACTGGAAATCCAATTGATATAACTGGAAGTGCAACAGCCGAGGATTACCGAATTGCTTTAGAATCTGTATATAATGATCCAAATGTAGATTCTGTTGTTAATATATGCATACCTGTTATTCCTGATCTAGATATAGAAGAATACATCAAGATATCAAGGGAGTTAGCTAAGAGAAAGGAGAAACCTTTTGTGACTGCATTAGTGGGTGGTGAAGAAGCGGATTATGCAACAATTGAATTATTAAAAGAGGACATTCCAGCTTTTGAAAGCCCTGGTCGTGCTGTTAAAGCTCTGGGAATGCTAACCGATTATACGAAATATCTTCAGAAACATGGTGTGGATCCTAGGACTATTCAAATGGAGGACCAAAAATGAGTGAGATAAAAGAAATTCTTTCAACAATTCAATCTGAACAAAGGAAAGCTGTTCTAGAACATGAAGCAAAAATGATTCTAAAAAAGATGGGAATTTTAATTCCACCAAGTACTCTTGCCCAGTCAAAGGAAGAAGCAATTGAAGCAGCAGGAAATTTTGGATATCCCGTTGTTATGAAATTGATGTCAAAAGAAGTTATTCATAAAACAGACTATGGAGCAGTAGTAATAAATTTACATTCTGAAGATGCTGTAAAATCAACTTATGATGATTTTATGACTAGATTTGCAGATATGGATGTTGCTGGTGTGCTTGTTGAAAAAATGGTAAATAAAGGACTTGAATTGATAATTGGAACGAATACAGATCCAACATTTGGTCCTGTAATTCTTTTTGGTGTAGGAGGGGTTATGGTTGAGGCAATAAAAGATGTGGTATTTAGAATATGTCCAACATCACAACCTCAAGCATTACAAGCAATTGAGGAAATTAAAGCGAAAATACTTCTGGATGGTTTCAGAGGAATGCCAAAAGTAGACAAAGAACAGTTATCGAAACTAATTGTAAAACTATCAGAATTAGCTTGGGAATATAAAGAATATATTGCTGAAATGGATATTAATCCAGTAATAGCAAATGAAGACGGGATTTTTCCTGTAGACGCAAGAATTATTTTGAAATGAAATTATTAAATTTCTTCAAAATATTCTTCGAGTTCCACTTCCTCCTCTTTTTCTTCAGAAGAGAACCTTAGATCCAAAGAGGAAATTGTTTCTTTCAAAGTTTCAAGAACTTTGGCATCATCTTCATAATGTTGGGAGTCAATGATTCTTTTGTAAATCTCTTCCGGAAGCTCATCAAAATATCTAATACCATATGCGATGGCATCTCTAACTCGTGGATCAGAATCACTCTCAAGAATTTTGATTACTCTCTCCATAGTTTCTTTGTCATTCAAATAGAGTACACACAATGCTCCTGTTGCTCTTTCTAATGGAAAACTGCTTGTTAACATAGATAAGAGATTTTGATTAACTTGAGTTTGTTCACCCTTCTTAGCTAAAATTAGTGCAATCCAAATTCTTAGATAAGGGGGAGATTTGTAAAAATTCTCATCTAAGGATGTAATATCTAAGTCTCTTCTGAGAAGTAGTTCTTTGAGAGCAATATCTTTGTTATCCCCCGCTAAGGAAAGTAATAAAGTTCCAAGTTTGTCCTTTCTAAAAATTGGTATTAGAAGAAATGGAACATAGAATAGTGCTATCAGAGGATAGACTCCTACATCATTATAGATTAGACCATTGATTGCATAGAAGAAGTATATTATTCCTCCAAGCAATCCTGCTATTTTTAGAGGATATTGGTAGCTAATATTGCTCCTTACAATCGGATTCTTAACCCAAAAGAAACTCAAAGAGAACGCTATGAAACCAATAGAAATGGGAATAGCTGTATATAGAAATACTGTAGTTCCAATTGGAGTAGTTTCTGTTACAGCCGTAGTTAGATACATTATACCAAAATATAGAGCGAGAGGTATAGTAGTACCTAAAATAATTGAAGTAAATCTTCTTCTAATAGATTTTTCTTCAAGGAATTTTGTTTGTTTTTTCATTGTAGGAATGACAGAATCACTCATTTGAAGAGTAGCTTGAGTCATTGTTGTCATTAATCCAGTGAAACTTTGTTTTCCATATTTTTTCGTAATTAATGAGTTAACTAAACCAACCATTACAATGAAAATAATTAGTGAGAACAAAATTCCTAGGTATGTAAATACGAATTGCAGGATTACTTCAATTATTAAAACAACTACGAAAAATCCTAGTAAAATAGCTCCTTGATTTCTTATTGTAATATATGCTTTTTTGAAGAAGGCAGCTGTGTCTCTATAGAAAACCAATGGGTATGTAACCATCCCAACCAAACCTGCATATTGTAATCCTTGTAAAGCTTTTATCAAATTTGCAGATATATATGATTTCTCTGGAAAATCCCATTTTAGGATAATGAGAAATTCAACAATATTAGTAGTTTCATATCCAAATGCAAAGCCAAGAAACAGAACAATAATGGACAACTCAATTCTTCTACTCAAGTGGTAAACTAATAGCGTTACAAGAGCAATTAGAGAGTAATAAAAAATGTCATTCAACAAAGGTAGGAGAAGCGAAAAGGATTTCGTCTGAAAAGCTTCGATTAGATATTGAGGCATAGAAAATTGTGATAACAAGTAAAACATTAGGAGTATCGAAGCAGTAGCAATAGCAACACCATCCAAGGTTCTAGCTTTTTTGTTTATCGAATACATTATACCCGAATAAAGAAGAGCAAAGGCTGCTGATGCTGCTATAAGTGCAGTTATAAGTATAATATATTGGTCAGTTGATTGCCAATCGACACCCCCTCCATTGTCTGGTGTTCCATTCCCGTTTGGATCAAGAGGATTCACTATTCCTGCAACTTTATTAACGGCAGGTTCTAGAAAAGTATTGTATAGATAGGACAAACCAAAAACGAAAGAGAGTCCAAAAAATGCAACTTTAGCTACATTGAATTTGTTTTTAGCTATTTTCTTAGGTGTATTAATTCTTATTCCAAGCTTCATTATATAATAAACGGACAAACCAACAACGGCAAGTAAAGTTCCAACATACAATGATATGAAGGAGTTTGGATTTATAGACTCACTTGTACCAAAGAGATCTTTGAAAATATTAGCACCTATTAGCAAACCAACTATAGCACCCATAAGGATACCTAGAAGCTGACCACCAAACTGAATTGTCCAGTCCATGAAAATTAAATCTCTCCCTAAGATTACACTGAAAGAATCATATTGATCCTTTGGCACAACACCTTTTGCTTTGAATCTTGTCCAGAACTTAGCCAAAGATGCTCTTATTCTATCTTTAAACTTCATCTTCGTTTCAGGCTGTTCTTGAAGGGTGTCATCAGGTATTTCTTGGGATTCTGGCAAAGTCATTAATCAAACCTCAATATCACTTAAAATAACATCAAATTGTGTTTTCCTTCTTCTCCTTAGTTTTCTAAGTCTTTTAGTAATTCTATAAACAATAAACAATACAACAGCTACAGCAACTGTTGTTCCACCGTAAATTATGTTCAAGTTTCTTGTTACTTTAACAAATACTTGATAAGAATTATCAAATTCGTAAAGTTCAAAGATTTGGCTTCGAGAATCTGTGAAAATTGATATGTTCCAGACCTTTAATCCAAATCCTTGGAATTCTTCAAAAATGATTGGAACTGCTTCCATAATATCAAGTCCATTTTCTAAGTTTCTAGTGATTCTTACTGTATCATTAACAACAACAGACACCCAAAATGGGGCAGAAGGTACACTTCCATTATTCTGAACTATAATATCGAGTTGCAATCTTCTGAATTCAGTAGCATTTTTTGGACTCTGAATTACTTCTCTGACATTTATATTGGGAAATCTATACCAAGATGGGAAGAATGTAGATGTGTTTTCGAAGTACGAAATTAAATTTAGTGGGAAAAGGATGTTAGCAGAGCTGTTCCAGATAGTCTTTTCAGGAGGAGAAGTTAAGAGGAATCCATGAAATGAACCATTTCCAATAATTCCTAGAGAATTATTCCAGATATAGGCTACTGAATCACCAAGGTTCGTATCAACATACCCCCCTAAATCAAAGAAAATAGTTCCATTATCTGCTGAAATCATTGGAAGCATCCAAGATTCTTCTCTATGAGTGACTATACCAAGTTCTTGGTTTCTATAATTTAGAGCAGTGAAATAAAACTCAGCATAGGTCATTTGTTCTGAAGCAACATATTGTAGTGTTGCTAGATGAGCAGTACCATTAATGGAATAATTGTACATTATTGTTAAAGAGAAATTAACAAAATTACTAGTGATGTTAAAGTAAAATTCACCCAGTGTAAGACTACTATTACTAAGAGTAACTACTCCATCTTCTGGTAGATATATTGCTGGATTATTCATCAGACTTGTTATAGTATTAATTGTTTCTCCTTCACCTATTGTTGATAGGGTTAGCTCTGTGTTCCCCTGCAATAAAGGCATTCCACTAGTATCTTGAGCTGGATAAGCAAAGTACTGTTTTCCCCAGAGGAAACGAGGAATTGCTGTATAAGCAAACGATCCATTAATGGTAGATAATGAGTAGAAAACAACACCTATGGGTGCATTTGATTCTATAATTGTACCTTTTTGGACATCTAATTCTATTAAATTGCCAACAATTGGCAAATCATAATAATCAGTATCTTCTCCAGGATGAGTAACTGTGACATCAGTTAAGTTGACTCCAGCTACAATCATTGCCTTCATATTATCATATTGGCTTTGATACTGTTTTCCCCACATTGACATTACTAAAGCAGAATAGGAGAATGAATCATCATAAGTTGAATTACTGAATGGGTGATACACACTAATCTGAAGAGGAGAAAATGCTTGGATTAATGATCCATTTGTAAGATTAGGTTCAAGTAAAGGATTGATAACCAATGTTTCATTTGCATACAAAATTGTTTCATTCCCATGTTCAATAGATTCAAAACCAAAAATTATTGGCGCACCATCATAGAACGTATTGATTGTTATCAAAGTAGGTGCAAATGGACCTGATTTTAGAACTAATGGAATCCTATAATTCATATAAAGCCCTCCAGACGCACTTCCTCCACTAGTGTCGTCGCTTCCACCCTCTGGCGGAATATCTCCAGAGCTTGGACTACCAGCGATTGCATAATCAACTGATATAGTAATCATAAAGTTACTTGAAGTTATTATCAACAACAATCCAACTAAAGTCTTTAATCGAACAGATTTCATCTTACTATCCCCCTCCTTTTTGAACCGAAATATGTAAGTAAAAGTTTCTCTGTTAAAACATTTGTTGGAGCATCAATTACTTCAATATTCAAACCTCTGATTTTTCTTTTGAAGTTGTTAATTTTTCTGATTTCGAGACCAAGTTCATACATGAACTTACCTCTTTCAAGCAGATTACTAAAATTAATTATCTTGATTTCACCTGTTTCAGGATCTTGGTATTTCACTTGTCGGGGATTCTTTGGAAAAAGAAATTCTTCGGGGTCATGAATGTGGAACAGCTTGACATCGTGATGTTTAATATTTGCTACTTTGAAACCATCCAGTGCTGTATCTAGGTCTCCATGAAGATCTGTAAGCATTATCATTATAGATCTCCTCTTTTGTGCAAGAGCTATATCTTTTACAGTTTCACCGATGGCTGTACTGCCAAAGGGAGCAATCTTCAACATCTCATTAAAAATATGATACAGATGGGTCTTTCCTCCTCTGGCTGGAATATATTTGTGTATTTTATCTGAAAAAGATACCCAACCAAAATTATCTCTGTTATTCATAACAGTGTAAGCAAGAGTTGCAATTGCTTCAACTGCCATTTTTATTCTAGGATTGGGTTCTCCTAACAACATGGAATAACTAGTATCTAACATCAGTATAACATTGGTATTCCTTTCTTGTTCATAATCTCTAACAATTAATTTGAATGGAACTCTTGATGAAGCATTCCAATCTACAAACCTGAGATCATCACCCTCAGTATACTCACGTAAATCTGCATATTCAGTACCAGGTCCTCGAAAAATAGATCTTCTGTGTCCTTGAAGGAAGCTAGTAGATCTCTCTCTTGCGAGAATCTCCAATCTCCTGAGCTTCTTTAGCGGGATTTTTGCGCTATCTTTCTTCTCTTTCACAGTTCTTGGTTCACCTGCTACAGTCATTACTTC
>MEHH01000078.1 GCA_001940755.1 Candidatus Heimdallarchaeota archaeon AB_125 | reverse complement strand
GCTTTTAAGAGTTTTTTAGTTTCTAAATTCATAGGAATCGTGAATTATTAATTTCAAAATTTATAAACCTATTGTAGACATTTATTTACTTCATGGATTAAACTGCATCTAACGGCATAACAAAGTGAAAATTCAAAAAAATCTGTGTTAGTAAAATATATAAGTGTGCATTGGTTTGCACAACCGACCAGAGCATATTATTTTCCGTTTTGTTTACAATTTGTCTTACTACAGACAAGGTACTCAAGTTTCATGTGTGATGATAATGGAAGGAAAAGAAAACAAAGAAAAAGAAAGGATAGAGGCTACTATTCTCAATTATGTAGAAGGAGTTCAAGAGTTCAACTTCAATAAAGCTGAAAGTTCTTGGCATCCCCAGGGTTTGAAGATATTCTATGATTCAGATTCTGAATCTCTTAAGACAACTACAATGCTTCAATCTAGACCTTCATCTAAACCTACTATTAAGATTACACAGTCAGCTAAAATTGAAAGTATAGACTACTATGATAATGCTGCTTCTGTTAAACTAAAATGGCATGAAAAGAGAGGAGATACAAGTAGAATTTATGTTGATTACATTTCTTTGATTAAGATAAAAGAAGAATGGAAAATAGTTTCAAAAGTCTATGGTATCAAAGATGAATAAAGAGGTGAATTTGGATGTTTAAAGGAGAAACCCATGAGATTGAAAGCATAGAAAGAACTATTCAATTATATGAAGAAGCATTCAATGAATGGGATATTAGCAAACTAGTAAGAGCTTTTCATTCTGATTCAATGGTTTATTGGTATATACCTGAAAATGACAGGTTTTACAACGGTCTTTGTTATCGTTGGGTTGAAGATTTTATAAAAAATCAAATAGAACAACCTGAAGTCGATTACTTTGTTAATGTTGAAAGCATTACTCAATATGAATCTGTAGCTTTCGCAAGGGTTCGTTTCCTTGCTTATGATCCACGAAGTTACAGAGATACAACCGATTATCTAACTCTAATGAGATTTGATTCTAAATGGAAAGTAGTCAATAAATCGGGACATACTATTCCATTAGATAAAGAGGAGTTGGAACAAAGAATCAATGGAGATAGCAATATACCTTATAATGATTCTAATGAAATAGCTAATATTACAAAAAGTTTAGAGGTTTATGCTCAAGCTTTTCATGAATGGGATTTAGAAAAAATCAAACAAGTTTTTCACCCTTCAATGAGATTAAATTCAGTTGAACAGAATACACAAAAATTCAAAAATCAATTTAGACCTTATGCAGTTTGGAAAGAGGTTTTAGATACTCATAAATCTGATGGAGTTAAATTTGAAACAGAGATTAAACAGATTGATCAGAGAGGTACAGCTGCAGTAGCTGTAATGTATTGGAAAGCTATTACTCCAAAGGGAATAGGTCACACAACAGATTTCTTAACACTACTAAAGGTTGAAGATAACTGGATGATTGTAAACAAATCATGCCACTTCTATTTCGTAGAAAATTAATTTCATGCAACTCAGCCTTTTTTGAGTACCTCTAAAGTAATTTAAAAATAAAGTAACTTTTATATTCTCATAAGTTTCTACTGGCTTGCTTGAAACAAAGCATTTGAATTGTTGTGGAAGACATGTCTGGAAAACAATTTACAGAAGAAGTACTCGAATTGATGGATGATATACGATCTATTGTCGACAATGTAAATTGGAGCTCCTATTCTGAAACCAGAGTGAGAATTCTTGTTTCCCAACGAGTTGATGAGTTAAAGCATATACTTGGAGAGATTCCTGATGATGTACTCATGAATTCAGATGAAGCATCATTATTTTTTGAAAAGGTTTTAGAAAAAATTACTTTGATTCTAACCAATCTTCCACAAGATAAATTACCAATCCAATGGTATGAACTAGAATTATTCAGGCTAAGATATGCTTCAATGTATGCTTTACAATATGGACACGCAGGAGAATTACAAATAACAGGATCAGCTCACGCTTTAGCCAATATGCTAATTGGAATTACGACATTAGATGTTAAAAACCTTGTAGTGGATTGGGATCATCACGAATTTCATAGGAGAAGAAAACTAGTATTGAATTATTTGAGTTCAGCATACATGTTCTTCTTCAGTTTATGCGATTCTCTGACTCAAATCTATAAGCATGATTTGGAGTACTGGATGACTGAGGGAATCAAAGCAAGTATTCAATATATTCAATATATGGATGTTTTTTGGAACATTCGTAAAAATATAGAACTAGGAAAGAAAATACCCAAAGAACGAAACTATTCAATGTATTATGCAACATTTGCTGCAATTGACTACATTATCACTTTTCTCTTAGAACTTCAAAGATATTTGTACCGAGACGATGTACACATTGAAACAAACAATGAAGTTATCGATTTTACTGATCCTGAGAAGTTGCTAGATTCAATGGATAATCTACTCAAAAAAGGAGACGAATATGTAGCAGATCTACAGTCTCATATCGATGAAGGTTTTTTCAATCTTAATGATAATCCTTTGACAGATAATGATGTGAGTGAAACAATCTATGAACTTGAAGTTACCAAAGTCTTCATCAAAGGTTTAAGATATTCATATAGAGTAGTTATTAAAGAAACATTGACTGAAGTTATAAAAATTGAAAAAGAAGTTATGCCAGGTCTTTGGAAGTATCTAGATAAATACAAACACCTAATGGATAATGAGGAATTCATTAACAGCCAGATGGCGGATGGTATCGCAGGAATGCTAGAAGAAATCATCTACTACGGAGGGATTATCGCTGAATACACTGATGATTTCAGTCATTTTGACCGACTTGAAAGAGAATATGCTTACTTCTTCTCAAAAGATGGAATGAAAAGGTATCCTAAGCTTAATGGATTGTTTGTGATGTTCTTGACCACTATGGCAACTCGAAAAGAACAATATAACAAACTTGAAGTGTATGCATACAAGCTACTTAATCTGTCTGAAAGCTCTTTATATGAGCCTAGAAATTCTTTTGCTTTCGCTCTTACAGGTAATTTAATCTTGACTATCAGAAAAGAAATATCTATAGAGGAATTTGAAAAACGCATTAGAAATCTTCATGAAAAATTCTATATGTCCTTTACTCAAAAACTTAATTCTGAAATTGAGATATATCTTGCAACTACTCTTTTAGTACTTAATAACAAAGAAGCTTCCTATGACATGAGAAGATTATTATCAACAGAATATTATGATCCATATTCAATTTTTCTTCCAGAATTTAGTAAATTTGCAGAAATGAACTCCTATGGTGATGTCGTCTATCTTCCATTCAATCTGCAAACTGATTATGTAGCCGATGTAGACATAGAACCTCTAGATGCAACAATTCAAAAAGCAGATGAAACTGAAAGCATTACAGATGTATCAGATACTCTAACTGATTAAACTATTTTAAGAAAAATTATTATTGACTTCAAGTAAATATCTCATCTGCCCAATTTTCGAGACGTTTAAATTTGTCATCTTCTAAAGATCTTCCTGTCTTAACCATATGAGGAAAGTCTAACCAAATTGGTGAAGACACTAATCTACTTCTAAAAGCCTCTACCTTCTTACTAGCTGAATAAGAAGATCCTTTGAAGGCATAGCAGATAATTACATTCTCAATTTGACTGAAAATAAGAAGATAATTTTGATGTTCAATTCTCCTTAGTGATCCTTCAGTAGAAAATACTTCTTGAATGATATTGTTAATTGCTGTCAAGAATCCAGAGAATATAACTTGATTAACTTGATCTTCATCACCAAATTGATAGGAGAAGAAAGGTATTCCATTTTCATCTAGAATCATTAACATTACTGGAGCATCATTTTCTATCTCTTCTAAATCAAATGTAGCCCTATTTATCATATTTAGTACTAGTTTATCTACTTGTGAAGCTTTTATTCTATCTGCAAGGCTTGCATTTTCCTCAATAATGTTTTTCCAACTTGCATATTCTGTTAAAATGGCATCATGATCACTTGAGATTTTCCTAGCTAGGTTTTCTAATTTCTGGTCCTCAGCTATAATTTGAGCTTGAGAAAGGAAACCTGTTGCTTTATCTATATCTGCATCAATTAGAGCAAGTCTACCCTTTAACCAATAAACCTCTGCTAAAAGTGACCTAGATATTTGTTCTTTTGCTATTTCCAATAATTTATCAGATATTACTTCCAAGTCTTGTAGGATTTCATGATTATTGGTAAACCTTAGTTCATGAAGTAAGATTTCACATAAATTCAGCATTGCATGAATATTTATTTCTTGATAGACAAGGTTCTTTTCAATTATATTTACTAGAATTTCTTGAGCTTTACCCAGACTTGTGAATCTATTTGCTTTTCGATTGTATACTGCTTCAGAGAGTTGTGTATAATAATAAATCATAGTTTCTTGTTGATCTTTTGAGGCATTTCTAGAAATATCAAGATGTTCTTTCGCTTCGAACAAATTATCTCTACTTAATAATATATTAATCAAGTAATAGAGAGACTCAACAACAGTGAAGTTGAAATTTATTTCAAGAGCTCTTTCTAGACTTTTGGTGAAGAATTCAAAGGAATTATCAAAATCTCCTTGACTATAGTAAACAATGCCGAGATTATTGTATGTTATAGCCATACCATAGTTATTACCTATTTCCTGATAGAGAACTAAAGCTGTATCAAAGAACTGTAATGCTTGATCAAAATCACCTTTTAATCTGTGAATTTCTCCAATAGCAACTAATGAATTAGCCATTATACTATGATCATTTAATTTTCTACCAATTTCTAGACTCTCATTTATGATCTCAAGGGATTCATCTAGAATTCCTTGATATGTAAGAATCTTTCCTTTACGAAAGAGACTTCTTGCATATAGTACATCATTCTCAATTTCCTTTGATAGTTTTATGCTGTTATCAACAAATTCTACTGATCTGCTTAAGTCTGTGAAACAATAAATACAACTCTTATGGAATTGAAATTGTGCATTAATTTCTTTCATAACAGTAGTTTCTTCACCAATAATCTCATTTCTAGCAATGTTTTCTACTCTTTCAATCATCAGAAGGCTTTCTTCAAATTTACCTAATCTCCAGAGAGATTCAATTATTACGAAGTAGAGATCGAATTTTTGTGTAAAGGAAATTAGCTTTCCACCAAAGAGATTTAGTGTATGTTGAGCATGAGAGATGCTATCATCAAAATAACCTAGATGAGTAAGAATGAATGATTTACGGTACATTAGCTCTGCAAAAGCTTCTTCAGAAATGGTGGGAGTCTCCTCTAACTTTGTAATTTCATCTAAGGCTTCCTTATATCTATACGAATTTACTAAGGAGTCTATTTTCTTTAGTTCTGTATCGTTGGTGGTAAATTACAACACTCTCACATTTTGCGGTTACATTGATAAAATAAATAATAGATTAAATATCTTTCATTAAAGGCGAATTATCTCTACTTAACTTTATGCAGATAGAATCACTTCTTTGCTTTCAAAAAATACCAGTTCTTTTTATCTTCTACAACTTCTACTTTGAATCCACTACTTTCAAGTAGATCTACAACATCATTTACTGTTTGTTTTTTAGATGAAACACCATATGCAGTTCTAACAACTTTCTTGTTTGGTAAAATTGCTTTTATTTTAAAGACGAACACTCCCTCTTCCTTAGAAATAGATGCATCCCATATCCAAAATTCCCCATTAGGTTTCAAAACTCGATTAACTTCTTTAAAGACTTCAGCTTTATCATCATTTGACATATACATAATACTGAAAAATGATGTAGCATTATCGAAGAACTCCTCAGAATATTCCAGCTCTTTTGCGTCTGCTAGAACCCAAGTAGCTTCAGGAGCTTTATTCTTAGCTTCGTTTATTTCACTTTGAAATTTATCAACAGCTGTAACTCTCTCTCTACCAACTTGAGCGATAACTCCTTCTCCCCCTCCACCAACATCAAGTATCTTTCCTTTAGGAACTTCCTCAATCAAAATTGTATTCATTCTTTTTACAATGAGCTGACCCATGAAAGATAATATTCGAAAGAGTTTTTGAGATCTTGATTTATTACTCATAGTATCCCACTAACTTATAAGAATAAAAATTATTTCATAAAGATTCAGAATCACCATTATTCTTTTAAATCCATGCACAAGACCTAAAGTAGAATGGCTAGACGAATTATCAAAGCTGCGCCAGATTACTTAGCTCTTAATGTTCTAGAGTTTGGCAGACATTTCACTAATCTTTTAACATCTAAAGAATTCAAACTCAGTATTGAGCATGAGAAACATACTAGGATTTTAGGCTATTCTTGTAGATCTTTATTTGAAGTATGCTTACAATATTTTGATAATAGGGATCTTGTTGTTGCTACTACTCCAATCCAACACACTTCATTTAGAAACATCTTAGAGAAGTACGTAAAACCAGAAAATCTACACATAATAAGATTAAACACAAATTTCAATGAAATTCAGAAAATACCTGACTTAAAGAAATGTGATATAGTTGTAATTACACATTATTTTGGACAAGATATTGATTTAACACCGTTTGTAGAATTCAAGAAGAAACATAACTGTTTCATTATCGAAGATAGAGTTCAAGGAGCAACAATGGATTTACTTGCTAGTCATGAGATAGTTGACATTCCAATCTATTCTATGGGTATGGACAAAAGACCAATTGCTCTCGGAGGTGGATTCATGTACATTGATAATCAGCATGAAGATCTAATCAAGGGTACAATGAAACTAATTGCAGAATTACCAATAGAGAAAACAGGTAAAAGATTCAAGGATATGTTGAAGAAGTTACCTACCTATCTGTTCTATAACAGTCGAATCTTTTTAGCAATATTCATTGAGTTACTTCGTGTTGTGACATTCTTTAACAAGAAATTTAGCTTGCTGGAATTTGCTAAAGCTTACAGAGCAAAAAATCCAGGATTTGATAGAACAACCTACATGAGTAAGCCTTCAAAAGGTCTTCTCAAATCTATGTATCAGCATATTGATGACTACAAGGATATGGAAGAACTCTTTGCAAGAAAATATTCCTATTTCATTGAATGTTTAGATCCTGAAACTATAGCGTACTTTATACCATGGTATAAAGGTGAAAGCAGCTTAGCAGTTTATAACACTCTACAAATTGAAGAACATCTAGTAGATCAATTTCTTGAATTCTTAACTGAGTATGACATCTCTTGTATTACAAATCCAACCTACAAAGTGTTTAATCATGAATATGAAGGTAAAGAAATTGATGTTAAATTCAATAACGGAATTGTATATATTCCATCTACACCTAATATGAAAAAGAGAGAAATAAGATTTTTAGCTGATAGATTAAAAGAATTCTACGACTTAATTCACCAGGAAACTGGATAAATAAATAAGAAATTAAAGATTTTTCTAAAGAAAAGGAGAAAATAGAACTAAGAACTATACTTTTCTAGAAAAATAATATATATGACTACTATGTAAGAACTTTTTGTAATGAATGATAATATTTCTGAAATATCGAGAAGTGTGAAACAAATTTCCTTCTTCATTTACAAATATTTTTCAAACTTATTCAAGAAAAATTTCAATAGAAATAATTCTTTGAAAACTATTTTTAAAAGCAAAAAAGAATTGAAAAAATACTTACATGAACCAGAAGTAATTGGGCTTGTTGATGATCTAAGAGAGAAGAGAAAGATTTTTCGAAAACAGGTTGACTCAGGAACAAGTATATGGGATTCTTATCGCTGGGGGGCTATTAGCTATAAGGATTGTAGAGGGATGTATAGTCTAGTTAGGAAACTTAAACCAGAAATTCTGGTTGAAACTGGAGTTTGCAATGGAATTAGTACCGCATTTATTCTTCTTGCTATGAACAAAAACAAAAAAGGTAAACTTGTTTCAATAGACTATCCACAAATCGCTGGAACAAATTATGAAAATGGAGCTTTTTGGGAAGGTAAAGGAGGAGCAATGATTCCAGAAGGACATCAACCAGGATGGGTAATTCCTCAACATCTACGTGACAGATGGACACTAATTGTGGGAAAGAGTCAAGATAAATTACCTCCCTTACTCTCTGAATTAAAGGAAATAGATTTCTTCTTACATGATAGTGATCATTCTTATGAATGTATGATGTTTGAATATGAAACAGTATTTGGCGCGTTAAAGAACAAAGGAATTCTTGTTTCAGATGATATAGTTTGGAACAACTCATTTGATGATTTTTGCAAAAAAACAAAAAGAAAAGAATATTATGTAGGTCCTAATGTGGGTTTTCTCTTTAAATAATCTAGACAAGAAATGTTTAAAGAGACCAAAAAAAACAACAATCTATCATGAAGTATATGCTTGCACCAATGGAAAAAATAACTGATTCCAGTTTTAGGTACATTTGCCATAAATACGGTGCAGATCTTACTTTTACAGAACAAATTAGATTTGAAACATTAATCAAGAAAACTAAATCTGCTTTAATGAGAATTAAGCTCTATGATGATACTCCTACAATGATTCAGATTATGGGGAAGGATGAGGAGAAACTAGATATTTTTCTGAAAGAGTTTACACCTGAAAAAGGTTTTCAAGGATTTAATCTTAATCTTGGATGTCCATCACAATCTTATGTAAAACAAGGTATAGGTAGCGCTATGATTAAAAGACCAACTAAGGTTAAGAGAATGGTTGATTTAATCAAGAATTATGGTTATGATGTTAATGTTAAGTTGCGTCTTGGAGTAAATAAAACTGAGAAAAGAGAAAAAGTGTATCTTAAATTAATTGAAAAAGATGATGCAGATTTCTTTATTGTACATGCGAGATATAGATCTGAGTCTTATGAAAGGAAAGCAGATTGGAGTGTTTTCCCTGAATGTGTTAATACAGGAAAAGCTATTGTTGCTAATGGAGATATTCAAACAAAGATAGATGTTGAGAAGATGAAAGAAATCGGTTGCATTGGAGTCATGATTGGAAGAGCTGCAATGAATAATCCATTGATATTTGGTCAATTGAAAGAATTTAAAGTACCACAACTAGAAACAGTAAAAAAAGAATATATTGAATTATGTAAAAGTCAGAACATAATCTGCTCAGAAGAAGTATTGAAATTACTAAAATAAAGATACAAAGATATTTAGAAGATTCAGAAAGAAACTTGAAATAGATTTTTAATAACACAGTATATTATCAAATAAGACATTGAAATTAGTCAGAAGCGTGAAAAACCATGACAAATTTGTTAGACGATATTGATGAAATTTTGCTAATGGGACCAGGACCCTCTTGCGTTCACCCTGAAGTGTATAAAGCCCTTAATCGTTTCACTTTGGGTCACCTAGATCCTCATTTTATTAAAATAATGGATCAGATTCAGGTATTGTTGCAAAAATTATTGAATACTGAAAATAAACTAACAATTCCAGTATCAGGAACTGGATCAGCTGGTATGGAAACCTGTTTTGTTAATTTGATTGAACCAGGAGATAAGGTCTTAATATTGATTAATGGAGTTTTTGGAAAACGTATGAATGAAGTAGCTACTCGTTTAGGTGCGGATGTAGACATTATGGAATTTGAATGGGGAACACCCATTGATCCTGAAAAAGTAAAAGAGAAATTATCGGACAATTCCTATAGTCTTATTGCAATGGTTCATGCTGAAACCTCAACTGGAGTAAAAAACCCAATTGAGGAAATATCACACATAATTAAAG
>MEHH01000077.1 GCA_001940755.1 Candidatus Heimdallarchaeota archaeon AB_125 | reverse complement strand
ATGTTCCTGATATTAGAAACGGCTACATAAAAGTGTTAACAGCATATCATCAATATAAACTCACAAAGATTAACATTCAAAGCTTTGATTAAATTTCTTCATAGAACTTCATTTTCAGTGCGTGAATGTCATCATCATACTCTCTTTTTATTAAATCAGTTGCACGATGGAATTCTGTTACTTCTAAGGTTTTTCTAAATTCTGGAATTCTATCAATAACTTCTCTCTTATATCTCTCTTTTGATTCCTCTTTCTCTAATTGATTATAAATCATATTGCTAAGGATTAGAGCTTTTTCTACGAAAACTACTACTGGAAAACAGATATCATAAACAGAAGCTCTTAGTTCCTCGTTTATACAAATTTTAAGTGATCTAGCAACATCTGGAAGGATAACATTGTCAAAAACTAATGCTTGACTTTTATCATTCTCAAGATAGTCAAGAACTTGAATTAGTTTACCTTTAAGCTCAGGTCCAAATAGCTTGAAATCCTTTGGTTTGAGAGATAACATGTTGTAATCATCATATGCAGGAGCTTCAGTTTGTTTTACTTCTATTTCTTTTGCAACCTTCTCCTTGTCAGCCTTTTTCTCTTTTTTCTTAGCTTTTGCTTTAGGTTTCTCAATTTCTTTTGATAAATGAAAGATTTTTCTAAGATCCAAAAACACTCCCCGACCACGAAAAACTAGATTGTGAGCTTCACCTGGTTCGTAAATGAATTTTCCTTCTTTTTCAGCAACAGCTTGAAAAGAGCCATCTTCCCAAATAGGAAAAGTGATTTTATACACTGCTCTCCCTACTTTTTCTTCTTTCGAAAATAAATCTGCTTTGGAGATGTCATGCTGCAAATTATTACTCTTACCTATGAGTAAAACATTATCGATTCCTGCCCCCTCTCCTTCATAAATTACAACAAGTTTAACATTATCTTTTTCTTCAATTATTGCTGAAGACATGTATAAAGGAAAGTCATCACTGCCAATATCACTCATTATGCTCATTCATATTTCTCACTATAATCAAAAAAGCTTTTCGAAAGAATCCATGGTTATTTGTGAAAAATTATAGAAAAAAGAGAAAAAGACGCATGTTCAACTATTTCACTTGAAAAATTCTCCAAGTACATCTATAATATAGTTGATAGATTCATCTGTCAATGATGTTACCATTGGGATTTCAAAATGGTTTTGTGCTACATATTCAGCGGTTGAGCATTTAACTTTAGAATAATCAGGATATTCAATAACTTTTGATAAATGCCATGATGATAGATCTTGGTAACAAGGTTGTTGATAAGAAAGCTTACTGTAAATAGATCTAGAACCTACATTTTTAGATTTAAGATACTCAATAACTTCATTTTGTGAAAATTTCTCATTTATTATCAGTGGAGCCATGATATAATCAGAATGCTGATGTCCTGGTAAAACCTTCTGGATATCTATATCTTCAAGTTCACTTAGTGCTTTTCGATATTTATCTCCTGTATAATGTCTCTTTGAGAGAATTTCCTTTGCTCTATCCATTTGAACATTCATAATTGCTGCAGTCATGTCAGTCATACGATAGTTAAAACCAACATAGTAGTGCGCATAACCTCCAGCTGGACTTCGACCGTGATTCTTAATGCTAATCATTTTTTCAAATAGATCTTCATCATTTGTAATAACTGCTCCACCTTCTCCACCAACCAGATTTTTAGTTCCATAAAAGGAAAAACAACCTACACTCCCAAAATTACCAACATGAGTATCATCAATCTTAGCACCATGTCCTTGCGCACAATCTTCAATTACAATTAAATTTCTATCTTCAGCAATATCCATTATTGCTTTCATGTCACACGGATTTCCAAAAATGTGAACTGGCATTATAGCTTTAGTTTTTTCTGTAATTTTCTCTTCAATTTTCTCAAGATCTAAATTATAGGTTTCTCTATCTATATCTGCGAAAACGGGTATTGCACCAGAGAAGAGGATTGTATTGGAAGATGCAACAAATGTATACGGTGTTGTGATTACTTCATCGTTGGGACCTATATCCAGAGCCACCATTGCAAGGTGTAGCGCACAAGTTCCATTTACAATAGTTGAAGCGAATTTAGCTCCACTAAACTTAGCGAATTTCTCCTCGAATGCACGTGCATTGGGACCTTCAACAAGGTATTTGCTCTTAACAACATCTTGAACTGCCTTCATTTCAAGTTCTCTTATATCAACATCAACAACTGGAATCATATAATCTCTCTTTTAACTGTTTTTGAGTAAATTACAGTAAAAACGAATCTTTATTAAATTTTCGGTTAGTTCCTAGAAGTTTACTTGAAAGTTTCTCTGGTGCGATAAATGAATCCTTTAGCAGAAAGAATAATAGGTATCTTCTTTAATGAAACAGTTTTATTTTTAATATCCACAATAGCCCATTTTCTATTAACAAGAGGTCCAGGGTTTACAAGAATTTCATTTTCCTGAATCTCATAGTTTTGCGATTCATGAATATGTCCTGCAAGAATTAAATCATAGGGAACATCTTGAGTATGAGCATGAATCAATTCACTTCCTGAATGAGTTGATTTCCATTCTATAAAATCTAATTTTGTATTTTTTGGAGGTTCATGAAATAGTCCAATTATTAGGTCATTTTTGTTCTTTTTGTGCTTAGAAATATGATTTTCTAGTAAAGACAGATCTTCTACTATTTCGCTTTTGCTTTTTTCACCAGGAGTCTGAAATGGTGTTCTATATTCAGCTGGAGAACAATAACCATATCCTGCAACTATTAGATTATTGTGCTTAATTGTTGATTTTCCTAGATAATGAAACAAAGTATTTTTTTCAGAATACTTCTTGAAGAATTCTATCATTGCTTCAGAATCACTATTTCCATGAGTAAAAAAAACTGGAATCTTTGTTTTAGAGAGAATTTTAAATATCCTTTTGGCAGTCTTTCTCTGGAAATTGACAAATTGTGTGAGGTATTTACCATAAACTAGTTCGGCATAATTTTCTCTAGATATCTTCTTGTTCTTCAGAATTGATTTGAGAATCAAACGATAAGAGAGAGTACCTGCAATATCTCCCGTTATGAAAAGAGCATCAGTTTTTCTTATTTTTCGCTTTATACATCTTAGATATACTAGACTTCCATGTAAATCACCAATGATAGAGAATTTCACAAATTATCACCAAATATGTGACCTAATTTCTTCTTAGCAATATCAGTAAATAACTGATTTTCTATTTTTCTTGCTACCCAATTAACTTCCTCGTCGAAGAATTTATCCTCGGTTAGAAGCGGGATATCTTTACTAATGAAATTAAAAATTTCTAATACAATATTAGATATTTTGTTCTTGTCTTCCTTAAATCCCAGTGCTTGGTAAGCAGTATAGAACTCAATTGCAACCATCTGAACAATATTTCTTACTAATTGGTAAGCCTTTTTACTTGCAGTGAAACCCATTGAAACATGATCTTCTTGGTTAGCTGATACAGAAATATTATCAATTGAAGCAGGAGAAGCTAAGATTTTGTTTTCAGCAGCAATTGCTGCATCAAGGTATTGTATCATCATCAACCCAGAATTCAATCCAGGTTCCTTAATTAGAAAGGAAGGAAGTCCAGAAATTGAAGCATCTAATAGAAGATTTACTCGTCTTTCAGAGATATTCCCTAAATCTGTCATTGCAATACACAGATAGTCCATAGCTAATCCTATTGGTTCTCCATGAAAATTCCCCCCCGAAATTACTTCTGATGTTTCTAGATTAATTAGAGGATTATCTGTAGTTGAATTTAACTCAATTTCTACTACTCTCTTGCAATGACATATGACATCAAGAACAGCACCATGAACTTGTGGTGAACACCTTATCGAATATGGGTCTTGAATTCTTTTTGGTTCAGTTTTTAACAAAGTACTACCTTCTAAAATATCTAGAATTGCTTTGGCAAATTTAATTTGTCCTTTATGAGGTCGTAAATTAGATACAAATGAAGAAAATGCTCTTGTATTACCATCGAATGCCTCTAAGGTTAATCCAACCGCTAGTACAGAATTCTCGAGAACATTTATTGAATCATAAACTGAATGTGCTGCAAATGATGTTAATACATGTGTTCCATTTATCAGGGATAATCCTTCTTTTGCTTGTAATTCTATAGGAGTAGATTCAATTCTCTTAAGAATTTCAGAACCTTTGAGCACCTCATTATTGAATTTTGCTTTTCCTTCTCCAATGAGAATTCTTGCTATGTAAGCTAGCGGAGAAAGATCTCCACTAGCACCTAAAGAACCAACACTAGGAACCTGAGGAATAACCTTTTCGTTGATTAGTTTTTGTAATAGCTCAGCTATTTCTATTCTGATTCCACTTGCTCCTCTACAAAAAGAATTTAGTTCTATAATCATTGCACCTAAAACGATTTCATCAGGTAAAAATGGACCAAAACCAATACTGTGTGATTTAATTAATTTAGTTTGTAGAATTCCTCGTTCTGATGGAGATATAACTGCATCAGATAGTTTTCCAAAACCTGTTGATACACCATAAATAATCTCGTCTTTATCAAGTTTAGATTCTATTATCTTACGTGACTTCTTTATTTTTTTTATAGCTTCCTCACTTAACTCCACTTTTTTTCCTTTTCTTGTTATTTCAAGTAAGGATTTGATTGTTAAAGAATCTCCATCTAAAACTACAACTTCCTGGCCCATAATTATCTAATACTCTTAACCTCTATATTATTTATTCGTTATGCTTTTCCGAAACTATTGAATTTTCTCTATAATCTAAAGTTCCTTGTTAATCAGCTACATTGAGGAAATATTTTAAATAAAGCGTATATTGATTTTTTAGAACTAAACTGTGGGATTAGAATATGACATATATAATTACAGGTAAAGGATTAACAATTGAAGATGTAGTTAATGTTGCTCGACATAATGAAAAGGTTGAGTTTCATCCTGATGCAATCGATCGAATGCAAAAATGTCGAGATATGCTTGAGGAAAAAATTGCAGCAAAAGAGACCATGTATGGAATTACCACTGGAATAGGAGAATTTTCGGAAGTGGTTCTAACAGGTGATGAAGTTCTGTTGTTTCAGAAATACTTGATATACAATCATGCAGCAGGAATTGGTAAAGCTGCTCCAATCGAACATATCCGTGCAGCAATGTTAGGCAGGTTAAACGTTTTAGCTAACGGTTATTCTGGAAACAGAGTAATTATTGCTGAAACATATGTTGAGATGCTCAACAAAGGAGTTACTCCTGAAGTTTGTGAAAAAGGGTCTGTGGGTGCTTCTGGTGATTTAGCTCCAATGTCTCAAATTGCATTGTTGTTGATGGGTGAAGGTAGAGCTTTTTACAAAGGAGAATTACTAGAAGGTAAAGAAGCTATGGACAGAGCTGGTATTGAAGTACCAGGTTTACAGGCACGAGATGGTTTAGCTGCTATTAATGGATCCAATCTTCTTACAGCAATGAGTGCAATTTTTCTTTATGATGCATTACGTTTCATGAAGCAAGCTGAGATTGCATGTGCTATGTCAATTGAAGCATTAATGGGAAATATGAAACCCTACACACCAAAATTACATGAACTTCGTGGATTTCCAGGAGCTGTAAGATGTGCAAAATCACTCTCTAAATTGTTTAAGGGTGGAGATCTCTACGAAGGAAAACTAAAGGTTAAAGTACAAGATGCTTATTCAATGCGTTCTGCACCACAAGTTTTAGGCGCAGCACATGATACTTTTGCTTGGGCTCGTTCTCAGGTTGAAATTGAATTAAATGGTGTTGGTGACAACCCTGTTTTCTTAACAGAAGAGAAACTCGTACTAACAGGTGCTAATTTCCAAGGTACTCCAGTGTGTCTCCCTATGGATTTAGCTGGAGCTGCTATGACAATGGTTTGTGTAATGTCTGAAAGAAGAATGAACAGATTAAACCATCCTGCTTTAAGTGTAGGATTACCTCCTTTCTTAACTAAAGGAGCAGGTTTGATGTCTGGTTTAATGCTTAGCCAGTATACAGCCGATATGCAAATAGTAGAAATGAGAATTCTTTCAATGCCTGCAAGTATACAATCAATTCCAGCAGCTGCAGATCAAGAAGATTTTGTTTCCATGGGAATGAATACAGCGCTTAAGAACTTCCAAATATTAGATAATGCTTATGGGGTTTTAGGAATAGAGCTTATGGCTGCAGCTCAAGCATTAGACTTTCGAGAATTTGCGTTTGGTAAAGGTGTAACTAAAGCTAAAGAAGTTATTCGCAGACATGTTGAATTCTTAGATGTAGATAGACCTCTGTTTGATGATCATAACGCTATGAAAGCTCTTGTCAAATCTTGTGAGATTCTTGAAGAAGTTGAAAAGGAAGTTGGAAGCTTAGATTGAGATTTTTAAAAGGAATGTAGTTCTAAAACCCATTCCATTTCTATTCTTTTTTCAAATAATGAAGCAAACTTTAAAAACTTCTTTTCTGCCTAAAACTTGAGATTCATGCAAAATGCAGAGAAAGAAGGAATTATCATTTCTAATGCTTCTGAATTATTTTTAGGTCCTGTAACAAAATATGAACCAATTTATTCAAAAGAAGTGCCTGATACCATAGTAATAAAAAATGGTCTCATTGAAGCTATTGGTGAAACCTCCAATATTTTATCTAACTATTCAAAGTTTGATCACGAGGTAATAGATTGTAAGAAGAAACAAATTGTATGTCCAAGTTTTGTAGATTCACACACTCATTTGGTATTTGCTGGAGACAGGTCTCATGAACTTAGGATGAAAATACAAGGTAAATCTTATCTTGAAATTGCTCAAGGTGGAGGGGGAATAATGTTTTCAGTTAACAAAACAAGGGAAGCATCGAAATCAGAATTAGAAAATTCAGCTCTACAAAGACTAGATGAAATGCTACTGCATGGAACAACTACAATTGAAGCAAAATCTGGATATGGTCTGGACGCAAAAACAGAAATTAAGATTCTTGAAGTGATCCAGGAAGTGAATGAGAAACATCCGATTGATATTATTCCAACTTTTCTTGGTTGTCATATGAAACCTGTTGATTTTCTAGGGAATCAATGGGAATATATTGAAAGTATGACACAGCTTCTACCTCAAATAAAAGGGAGACAACTTGCTGAATATGTTGATATTTGGACTGATAAAGGAGCTTTTTCTGTTGAGGAATCACAGCAATTTCTAGAAGATGCAAAATCATTTGGATTCAAATCTAGAGTACATGCTGATGAATTAGAAAATGTAGGAGCAGCCCTTATGGCAGCAGAATTAGGTGCAGTTTCTGCAGATCATCTCCTTTATGCTGAAGCAGTATCAGCAAGTGCAATGGCTCAAGCTAATGTTGTAGCAAATTTACTTCCAGCAACTCCGTTTGTACTAATGCTAAAGAAATATGCAAACTATCAAATGTTTAAAGATGCAGGAGTTGAAGTTGCTCTATCATCAGATTTTAACCCAAATTGTTACATCTTGAATATGCAATTAGTCATTGGGCTGGGTTGTTTTATGATGAAAATGCTTCCTGAAGAAGCATTGAAAGCAGCAACATTTGGTGGTGCTAAGGCTTTGAACAGAGAAAATGAGATTGGGACATTAGATATTGGAAATAAGGCCGACATTTTAATTTTAGACTTATCTAGTGTTTCTTCTATCCCTTACAGACTTGGAATTAATCACGCTAATACAGTCTTCAAAGATGGTAAAATTGTTGTAAAAGATGGAAAAAAAATAGCAAATTAAAACTACTATCTTCCTTCATATTTATGGAGCAACAAATAGAGAAACTCCCAGAAGTATAGAAAAAGCTAAGCAAGTTAATATTGTCATTGCTGAAGCTGGAATCATTGCTAGATAATTGTCATAATGTTTGTAGGTAGTAATTATTGCTTTTATCGGTAGGGGAAGTGAAACAAGGACTATTAAACTCAAAAGCGGTAAGATGTTTAGAATTGAAAAAACAATTAGTAACGTATATGTTATTACCATGAAGAAAGCATAAACATGTCTAGCATTTTTCTTCCCTAAGAGAACTACCCAATTTAGTTTATTCTTCGCTTTATCTGCTTCATAATCAGGAAACTGATTGATATAGAGAATTAGAGAAATCAATAAACCAATCAAGATAGAAATAAGAATAGCATTCCATGAAAAAACCTCATTTTGAAGGTAATAGGAACCAAATACTATTCCAGGACCAAAACTTAAGAATATAGCAAGTTCCCCTAAGCCATAATAAACCAATTTTACTGGAGCTCCAACATAAAAGATACCTAAGAATGCTCCTCCTAATCCTAAGTAAAGAATAATGTTTCCATTAACTGTAAAATTCAGATATAGACCAATTGCTAAGCAGACTGTTAAACTGAAAATTGCACCCATTAGAACCTTTGCAGGAGAAAAAAGTTTGCTTTGAATCATTCTTGATCCTCCAGAAAATGGAGTCAATTGAACATTAGTCTCATCTAGGCCAGAACGATGATCTGAGAAATCGTTTAGTAAATCAATAGCAATATGGAAGAATGCAATACCTATAACTGCTAATAGAAAATTTAGCCATGAATTCAGAGATCCTGTTTCAAAAAAGGAGAAAGCTGTTCCGATGAAAACACCCATTATGCTTACTGCTACAAATGATAACCGAGTTGCTCTGAACCAGATTTTAATTGTAGTTTCAATTGAACGAAAAACTTCCTTTACTATATTTGGTTTGTTTTGTGGGAACCCATAAACAAAGTCCCATTTTTTAACTTCAATTTTTAATGGTATGACTTTTACCAAAACAGGAGTGAAAATTCCCTCTTGAATAATAGAGTCAGCTTTTGTTAATTTCTTAAGTAGTTCTTCATCAACTTCGGTTGCTTCAACAATTTTTGCAATCCCTTGATATGTTAGATTAATTTCCTTATCTTTAAACTGAAGAATCACTTTTGGATTAAATTTTATCTGTTCAATATGAATTTGGTTTGTTAAACCAGTAATGTAAAAATCAAAATCTTCCTGAATAAATGATACTTGTGCTATGTTAGATACACTATAACTACAAGTGACTAAATCTAATGTTTTGAAATTACCAAGAAAAGCTTTAGCTTGGTCTAACATGAATAAGACAACTTGAAAATTGTATATGAAGTTTATCTATAATCAAAAATAAAGAAAAGGAAAGAGTGTAAGAAACAAATCCTTACATTATTTTTCTATTCTTTTCTTCCTCTTTTATATCTATTAAAACATCAGCTAAATTCTTGTTTTTCAATTCTTCGATAATACCTGGCAATTCGTCCTTGTATTCGCTCTCGCCTCGAATATCTTTCCTGGCTAAGCTTACATATAAGCGCTGGTATACTTCGTCACAATGTGACAAAGACTCATTGACAATATGTTGCCAAATGGATACGGTGTGCTCATCACCAGATTGAAGTCTAACAACACACTGGCGAGACCTGTCAGCAAACCCGGCATCAGTATCACTTTGTAAACCGCATACAAGAGTAGGCGCACCAGCCGATACCGTGAAAGCCGTCTGAACGCTTATCTTCACCCTGGCTCCCGGAGATACCGCATGACCGGCAGCAAGAGTATCAATGTAATCCGTGGACGCAGCAGGAGTAGAAGCAGGAAAGAAACAGCAATTACCTGAAACTTTCTTCATTAAAAAACCAAGCCAGCGAAAAACTACACTTCAAAATAAGATTGAAGTAATAAAA
>MEHH01000076.1 GCA_001940755.1 Candidatus Heimdallarchaeota archaeon AB_125 | reverse complement strand
TATCAATTAGTTATTCGTTAATGTATTATTATTTAGTAAACAAAACAAAAGCTGTCAAGTATAGTGGGTACTTTGGTAACAAAACTTACATAGGTGGGTTTGATTTGATTTTCGACTGTGTTGGAAAACCTTCTACAATACACAATTCATTAAGGTGGGCTAAAGGAAAAGGTAAGGTTATGGTATTGGGAATTGATTTGAAACAAGGAAAGTTTGACTTTTCACCTGTTTGGTATCAAGAAGTAGATTTATTGGGATCACTCATACATGGAGCTGAAGATTGGAAAGGTGGAAAGAAATCAACTTTTGAAATAGTAATAGATCTACTAAAAACTAAGAAAATACCTCCAACAATCTCTAAAATAATTACACACAGATATGCTATTTCAGAATATAAAGAAGCTATAAAAACAGCATTCAATAAAAGAAAACATCAAGCAATAAAAGTTATCTTTGATTATGAAAAATGAAATAACTTATACATAAGTTTTAATAGCCAATATTTGACCCAAATTCAGCAAATAATAGTGAGTTTCT
The DNA here is from genome assembly GCA_001940755.1 of Candidatus Heimdallarchaeota archaeon AB_125. Classification (GTDB taxonomy): domain Archaea; phylum Asgardarchaeota; class Heimdallarchaeia; order Heimdallarchaeales; family Heimdallarchaeaceae; genus UBA460. The sequence continues at coordinate 9,256 of MEHH01000076.1, read as the reverse complement.
AAATTGAGTAGTAGTAGTAGTAGTAAAAATAGTTCTTCTTCTTTCTTTAGTCTGTAATATTATTATGCAAAATATAGGTGAAATAAATGGGATATAGACGAGATGATGATTCCCGAGAAATGCACAAAGTAAAATGTTCAGAATGTGGAACAGATGCTGAAGTACCATTCAAACCAGATGGTGACAGACCAGTGTATTGCAGGGAATGCTATCAAAAGCAAAGAAGAAGATATTAAGAAAAGTTTATACTTGACTAATATTCTTTCTTTTCTTTATTTTTGTTTTTAATTATCTGAATTTCAAGTTTTTAATATGTTCTCCATTTTTTGGTAACAAGTTAGTATTTATATTGAAAAATAGCTTTGTTAACATGCATAAATGGCTTCTCTGAGGGTTAGAATTCATAGAACTGTATCTTGGTTTTTGGTGGTTTCTTTCTTTGGCACCATAATAACAGGTTATGGTCAGACACAAAACTGGTTTAAGAATGTATATACCCTCTCAAAGGTACACAGAATCTTTGAATGGTTTTTCATTGCATTATTACTCTATCACGCAGTTTATACATTTTGGAAAGTTAAGATTAAAACAAAAAAACTAGTTTCAAAAATTAAGGACGGAAGAGGTACAGCAATTAATACATTAAGATTGATTCAGAAGATTACAAGCTGGTTTACTTTAGTATTGACATTATTACTCATTCTTGCTGGATTGAACGGATATGTTTGGTTTGCAAAGATATTTGAAACAGTGATACCCTTTGCTTGACACAGAAAGTTAGATATGTTGATGAACATATCAATCTTTATTCACATTGGTGTGGGTTTTAAATTCGTTCTTATTAGAAAAAAGGTAAAAAATAAATTTGTGAATTATTCTATAGTTATTACAACTTTATTCCTGATAGGAGGAGCTATTTTCCTGCAAATACCAAGGAGTTCTGCACCTCCACCACCCACTTCAGAAGGATCAGTAAACATTCTCATAGGAGCTAAGAACCACAAATTCAATCCTGAAAATGTTACTTCTATACGTCCTGATATCTTTCAAGAAGGACATTTTTCAATGTTCGATATACTAGTTCACCTAGATGATGGGGGATTTATAGATATGGAGTATCACTTTGATTCTTCTATGAATACCCATGTGATAGATTTACTTGATCAAGAGACGAACTGGTGGTATGAAGTTTATTATTCAGGAGGGTGGCCTGAACTAAACGTTTTCAGAATGGATCATTATGCATGGAAAGAAGATACTACCTTTAAGCTATACAAAGAAGATAAATATTTTCTTGAAAGTGTACATTCTATTTTTCAAGATGAAGTAACTAGAAAGATAAATAGTGGAGGAGATCTTATCCTTCCTTCTGTGGTTATTAAGGGAAAGACTTTCACTACAGAATTTGCTGATGTTCTAGTTACAGCTCATAATATCAGAAACGATACTTTTCAGTTAGGTGTAATTACAGCAATAGATGTTATTCTGAGTCTTGGAGATCAAGGATTAATAGATTATTTTCTGCGATGGTATGATACAATTGGGGATGCAGATGTAGTAAGAAGCTACTGGGTGAGTGGAATAAATGATGATATAGCACATGGTACATGTGGGTGGGTATATGAATCAGGAGATCGATTGTATAAGAGATTTGCAGGAAATCACATTCATATCCCTCAGGACTTTAGACCATTAAATTCTCCTGATTATTATGAAACCTTCTGGATTTGCTTGTGAAATCTTAGAAATATACTATAAGTTAATGTTCTAGACTATTCATTTGCTTATTAGAATACTATATAAACCAGAAACTACAAAGTATACTTCAATACTCACTTGAGAGAGAATTACAATGAGTGATGAAGAAAAGTCAGATAAAATAGTGTTTCAATTTGATACAAATAACGTCTTAGCCATAGTGGGTAAATGGTTTGAATCAAAAATGATTCATTATAGTGATGAGATGTTTAGTGATTATTACAAACATGTACAAGGTAAGATTCTCCCAGGTGAAAACTTGAATGAGTATCTTCTATTAAGAGTAAATGAGTTAATTTTCAAATTACTTGGTGATTATCATGAAAAGAAGAAAGAAACCTACAAAGAGGTCACTGAAGAAGAAGCTGAGCTTGTTCCTCAATGGTTTTTAACTGAAAGATACACCGAAATTCAGGAAATGTTTTCTTCTAAGTTTTTCAAACACACATTTGCTTCTGTTGATATTGAATATGACAGTGCTGTCAAAATCTTCGGAGTAACTTTACATCTAGAAAAGGAAATTGACAGTAGTAGTTATGAAATCCTTCTTAATGATGTTCGATCTTATTTGAAAAACAGAATTACTCTTCTAAATTTTAATCAAGGAAAAGTTTTAGGACCTAATATCTTGGAAATTACTTTCGGAATAGATTGGTAAGACTATTAGGTTTCTTCTAGATTCTTTGATTTCTTCTCCATTTCTTTGGCATTGATAAATGATAAAGCTGAGATCGTAAGTAGAAGTATTATTGCTCCAGAACCCTGATACCAATCAAGACTGAATCCTAGAAAGAAATAATTTACTACAATTGCCAGAAGTGGAAAAGCTAATTCAGCTAAACCAGCTACTGATGCTTTTGTTCTTTTTAATCCAAAATAATAGAGAGCTAAAGGTAGAATACCTCCAGTAAATATTGTTGAGAATAAAATACAAACAACTATTGGCCAGTTCCAACTTAAAGGACCAAAGACACCTACAGATTGTCCTAGCATCCCATAATAGTCTTTAGTATAAGTAAAAAGAATAATATTGAAGATTAACAAGAATAGAAAACCACCAGTATATCTTAGTAAAGTCAGATCCCAATAATCTACTTTCTTAGTTAGGATTCTTCCAAAAACTGTTGACCCTCCCCAAAGAGTTGCTGCAATTAAAGAGCAAAGAATTGCAATTAATCCCGAATAGTCAAATGTTTGAATGCTTGCTTGTATATCTGGAGTGACTATGAGTCCGATTCCAACCAACGAAAGAGCTAAAGCTCCCCAGAACCATTTTGATGGTCTTTCTTTAAGAATGAAAAATGCAAAAATAAAAGTGATTAACGGTTGAGCTTTTTGTAATAAAATTGCAATAGTAGGATTACCTAATGCAAAAGAAACTAAGAAGAAAAATAATCCCAATGCTGATCCTCCTACAGATATGAAAATAACTGCAAACCATTCCAGTTTAGTGAAGCTTTTTACTGTTTCTTTTAACCTTCCAAAACCTCTTACAAACAGTAGGATTGGAAACAAAATAATAAAACCAAAAAAATGCTCAATTAGAGTAACAAATGACGACATTCTTGGAAAAGCCATAGTCCCTTTAAATCCACCGCTACCTAGAAAGGGGGCACTGAATAGAACAGGATATCTAACTGGTGCGTCAAAAGCTCTAGCAGCATTTGCAACAGAAACTAGTGCAGGACCAAATTTCTTTAGCACAGGTTCATCAGTTTTCGTCATGGTTTTACATCTCAGTATCAGTTAAGACTTTTAAAGCAAGAAGAATAGATTGAGTCACATTTTTAAGTTTTGCTACCCAGTAATGAGTAATACTGAAGTTCTTTACGTAATTACGAACTTTTCATAAATTTCCTGATACATAAAAACCAAGGATTCAGTAGTAAGTTCTTTTTCAAAAAGTCTTCTCATTTTATTTTCTGGTTTTCTTCTTTGAATCAGTTTTACTATTCTAACATATAGAGCTTTCCAGAAAGACCAAAGAGTAACTATTTTTAGTAAGACTAATATGAATTTTAAGAGAAAGATACCAAGTGTTTTAAAGATTTTTTTGAAGTTAAAATCTAAATCCTCTTTAAATGAAAATTCTTTTCCTTTTTGTTTTACTGATTGATAAGTTTCTATCAAGTTTCCTTTGATTTCAGAATATCTTTTACCAATATACTTGTGCATCTGTATGGTTCCCTTAGAGAAAATTGTTTTTGCTAAAGTAAACAATACATGTTTGACATATAACAAAATAGCAAGAACTATGAGCAAGAATGGCATCAAAATAGCTAATATTGAAACTCCAATGGCTTTCAAAATCACTACGAATTTCGGTAATGGTTTATAAATATCTTCCAAATACTGTTCTGTACCTAAAGCTAGAGATATGGCTAGTTTATTTATCTCTAAATCAGTAATGATCTGTTTGTATTTCTCTTCTTGTTTTTCTATTCCTTTCAGTGCACCAGTTATTAAAACTGATTTAATTGTTTCTTCTTCAATTCCCTCATCTTTCCTCTTTCTATTCAATGTATAGAAAGCTTCTTCGGCTTCTTCTTGTGTAAGCTGATTTCTTATTGCAAATCTCTGCAATGCTTCATTTCTTCTCCAAGGTAGAATTGATTGTTCCTTTGCCCAAATTAATAGTGCAAAAGTTCTAGATGTAGAATCCTTAACTTTAGCCAGATCAAACTCTGTTAAAGGTATATCAATTTTCTTTAGTAATTTTTCAAGTTCTTGTTTTGATCTTTCTGGAACATTCTTAGGATCCAGAGATAGTAATCCCTCAACTTTCTCTTTTACTATATCAATTTCCTCCTTTATGTCTAGTTTGAATTCTTGAAGAGTTTCACTAGAAATAGGCGGTGCATCAAAAAAACTAAACGATGATTTTGCAGCGTAGTAGGGAATTGCAAAGAAATTTTCCAAATCTTGATAGATTGAAGCCCATGTATAAGCTCCTAATTTTAGAAGATATTTACTTGAGTTGTGAAATACAACATAAAGTGGACCAAATAAAGTCACTAACCAAGAAATTAGTAACATAATTGTTCCCATACCAATAATTATAACAGCTGTTGGTAAAGTAGGCCATTTTCCCTTAATCATATTCACAATACCCTCACCCCATATTATTGTAGGTATTAGAACTAAAATTATTGGGGAGATTCCCATACTCATTGCTTGACCAATAGTTCTTCTTAATGGATAATTTTTCATAACTTTTTGTCCTCTTAGAGAAAGCTCATCCAATTCATTAGCAACTTCAGAAATTTCTTTAGATTTCTTTCCTGCCATTATCTCTGAGATTGGAAGAGTGATTTTCCTGATCATATTGAAAAAAGGAACATATTCTCTCAGAGCTTTTGGAATGAAAATATCAAAAAGTATCATTGCAAACTTAGCACCTACTGAAATTGTAGTGATAAGGAAAGATAAGATAGTGAATGAAATTTTCCTATCCTTTGTTTTCTTATTTTTTACCCCTTCCTCTATAGATTCTTCTTTGATTTCCTCTACTGATTCTTCTTCTAATTCTTTAGACTCATCAATGATTTCTGAAGAAGCCATTACATAGACAATGTCAAATGCTAATTTTAAAGTTGTGAAACTATCAAATGAGATATGTATCAATTATCTTGTTAGAAGCAGGTCTGTAATTAACAGCTTCTCGTAAATCTCTTCATACATTGCTATCAATGATTCAGTTGTTAGATCTCTCTCAAAGCTTCTTTTTTGTTTCTCTTCTAAACTTCTTCTTGTCCAGATTGGACTGATAAAATTGTAAATTCCCTTGAAAAATAACCAAATTATCATTGGTACAAGTTTTAACAAGAATATCAATCCTGTTTTAAAAATCGATGCAAAATCTATATTCAAATCATTTTTGAAACTGAATGATCTACCTCTTTTTCTAACAGAATCATATGTAGTTGTAAGAGTTTCTGATATTTCCTTAAACCTATGAGAAAAGAATCTCCCTATCTTTCTTGTTCCTATTGAAAAGATTGCAGTGAAGAATGCAAGTATAATGTGTCTGATATATTTGTAGAAGATGTAAACTAACATCACAAAAGGCATTAAAGGTGCTATAATAGCCATTGCTAGTTTCTTACCATATCTCACATACCAAGGAATAATAGTAAATTCATCCATAATATATTGCTGAGCTCCGAGAGCTAGTGAAATTGCAAGTTTATTATATTCTACATCTGGCATTATTTGTTCGTATTTTGTTTGTTGTTTTGCAACTCCCTTAAGAGCTCCAGTTATTAGAACAGATGAGAAAAGATCATAACTAATGTAACCCTCATCCATTTTCTTAAGAATCACTTTGAATGCTTTATCTACTTCTTTTCGACTCATATCATTTTTCTTTGCAAATCGAATTTTTGCTTCTTGTCTGATCCAAGGAATAATAGATGATTCATTAGCCCAGATTAATAAAGCAAATGTTCTCCCAGTCTGGCTTGTTATTTTAGATATATCTAGTTCATTTAATGATAGTTCTGCTTCATTAAGTAATCTTTCAAGATTCCCTTTTGATCTATCTGGTACTTTCCGTGAATCGAGAGTGAGAAGTTGTTGAACTTTCTCTTTCATAGCATCAACTTCTTCCATAATTTCTAGTCTGAAATCAACCATCGTTTCCGTTGAAACAGGAGGTGCATCGAGGAAGCTGAAAGAAGATTTAGCTGCATGGTATGGAAGAGAGAAGAAGTTTTCTAAGCTTCTGTAGATATTTGCCCATCTGTAAGCTCCCCATCTCATCAAATATACATTACACTGATGAAACAATGCATAAATTGGTCCAAAAATTGTTGCTATCCAGGATACGACTAATAGACCTGTTCCAAAGAGAGCTACTGTCCATATAGGTTTAAGATTGAACCAATATTCGAACAAATAAAGTAAATCAAGATACCTAAAAATATTAGGTGTTCCTAGAGGGCCTAGAGTAGAAAGGTGTGGGAATGTGAAAAAGAAAACAGCATATCCTACTCTAAATATTCTTACAACTATAGTTGGGATTGCTATGATAATCAATGGAGTTCCTATTGCTACATTAATTACTTCACCAAATGCTCTTCGCATCGGGTAGGCTTTGATCATCTGTCTCTCTTTTTGAACTATTTCATCTAACTCCTGTGAAACTTCTAGAATTTCTTTCGATTTTTGACCTGAAAGGAAATTAGCTGCAGTAAGAGCATACTTCCTGTACATTTGTAATAGGGGAACTAATTCTCTTAATCCTCTTGGAACAATTATGTCAAAAATAGTTAAGCTTAGCTTCCCTATTGCAGATACTATTGTAAAAAGAACTGCTAGAATTATGAATGAAGCTCTCATCATAAAAGGAAATACTTTGGTTTGCAGTTTTTCCCACAAAACTTTGAGCTTCTTAACAGTAAATTTCCTTAATTTTGGAGGATACAATATTAAAAAGAGGTATTTAAAGAATTTCAAAATGGGCCAAATGAGGATGTAATACTCAAAAAGAAGAATGAATCCAAGAGGAGTGTAATAATGAAAAACATACTCTTTTAAGAAGAACCAAGTCTCATTACTTTTAACTTTCAACCAAGCCCAGAATTTCTTAATCCCTCTCACAAGTTTATCTTGAAATAACGAGGATGTATTCTTTATCTTTTCAATTTGCTTGTTACCGTATTCTTTTATTTTTGTTGAAAAACCTATCTTTTTGCTTGATTCAGCTTCTTTAGACGGTTTTTCTTTTTTTGACATTTTAATCCCTATTTGGTTAGATGTATTATTATTCTTTCCCAAGTATCAGCTCAAGTTATTTCACTAGATATTGACTTATATGTCTTTTTACATATTTTCTCTCTTTCTCTTCTAATTGAAATAAATCATATACATGATTATCAACTTCTGTATCTATTGATTGATTTAGATGTTTTTGTTTAAGCAATGCAGTTACTTTCTGCTCGAGTTGCTCTTTGAGATTATTATCAGGAAGAATAAGAGGTAAATCATGGAGATACATAGGCAAGTAATGAAGATATTTTCCAGTTATTTCAGTGCTTGAATACATGATTGAATATAGATAACTGAATAATTCTGAATTTAACAATGAGAGGATAAACTCAAGACTAATTCCCAAATTCTTAGCTTCTTGAGTTAAATGTCCTAATAGAAAGATATCCTTACAGACGTATCCTTCTTCATCAATAGTTGCTCTCATCCTTAAAGCATGTTGACATATGATTATCTTCTTTGAACCGAATATTCCAATATCAGGAAAATTGTTTTTCATTCCAATGGCTTTTTCGTGATCATATTCTAGATAATAACCCCTCCAATTAATGCTATATCTTTCCACCTCTCTATTACCACCAAAAGGCTTACCTCCCAGAAACTTCCTTGATTTGTCACTTGTAGGTTTTTCAAAAACAAAGTGTTCTCTTAAACCTCTTTTATGGAATGATATCGCCCATCGAAACTTAATCAGATCTCCAAGCCTAAATTCAGCTTTGTTTAGTATACTGTCAATTATTGATAGAGATGTTGAATCTGGAAGAAAGATTGTTTTATTTGTAGTTCTATTAAAGAATTCAGTTTCTATATTTTTGATTTTAGAATTAAAGTTTCTTGACAATAATTCATCATAGTTAACATTGTGTGCAAGTTTGATAGAAGTTTGTTGTTGCTTATTCTTATCCAAAATGAGTATAATAGGATAAACAGCTGGTTGGAAGACATTTTGATGAGTTAAATCGACTACTTCAGAAATCAGATTGTTCTCAAGAAGATATCTCCTCATTTCTTTTGAATATCGGGAACTAAGAAACTTACTTGGTATGATATATCCTAACTTTCCTCCTGCTTTTAACAGATCAATTCCTAACTCTACAAAGCATGAATAAACATCAAAATGAGCTCTTGCTGCTTTTGGAAAATTATCTAAACAAAGCTTCTTAGTTTTTTTATCCATACGTTTAGCTTCTATATATGGTGGATTACCTACTACAAAATCATACAACTTATTCTTAGTAGCTTTAACTTGAGAAGGATCCTTCTTACCTTGTTTATCTAAGGAATTTGTTAGATGAATGTTAGGAATAAATGACAATTTTGGGCTGAATTTTCCCTTAAAACAATTAAGAATAGTTAGAGCTAAATTAAATTTCGAAATAAAAACTGCAATAAGATCTATATCAAAACCAATGACATTGTCTTGAATGTAGCTTAATATTTCACTAGTAGAAGTGCTCTCTAAATTCTGGTTTAATAGAAGATCAACAGCTTTTGCAAGGAACAAACCAGATCCTGATGATAAATCAATAATTGTCTGGTTGTCTATTATTGATAACTGATTTGGAAAACCGACTTGATGTAGGATATAATTGATTACGGGAACTGGAGTAAATATCATTCCTTTTCCTTGTTTAGCAGTTTTAGTTAAGATTCCCTGATAAAGTTCTCCAAGCGGATCTACACTAGTTTCATTATTATGCTTCTTACTGAGAGTATTCATCTTTTGATA
>MEHH01000075.1 GCA_001940755.1 Candidatus Heimdallarchaeota archaeon AB_125 | reverse complement strand
TACTTTTCGTTGAAACAGCAAAAACCTATATTATATTCTACATAGTTGCAGGAGTCTTTGCTTTGGTTCCAATTCTAAGTTTGATTTTTAACAAGTATGAACCAAAGGGTAAAACTCTAGAAAAAATTCAAGAAGAAGTAAGTTAATTCTTCTTTTTTCTTTTTCAAATATACTAGATACCTTTTTTTGTATATGTTTTTCTTGCATGTTTGTAAATCTTGATGAACTCATCAACAGTTGTATGCGCAACAGCTTTTCCAATAACATCAAGAGGTAATTGATCTAATTTCCTAAATCTAACACAAGACTTTCCCATATCTAGTTTTTTACCTGCTTTTTCGAATTCAACAAAAAACCACTCTTTCAATTTTGAATCAGAATAGATATTATTCATATATAGTGACATATAGTTTTTTGGAGAAGCAAGAGAGATATAAGCTAGCGGTTGTTTGTTGTAGGTTTTTGGAAATGTTTCTAAAGGTATTATGTAGCTAATCATTCCATATTGCATAACTTCTTCATAGCCCTCAGGTAAATTTTCTAGAATAGTCTCTCTGATTTTGGTTATTGGATCACGACGATCTTCAGGTAGTTCTACTATATACGCATCTACAGTTTCCGCTTTACTGTGCATAGATAAAGTACCGATTTGATTTATTTAATTGTTAATGTTCTTCAAAAATAGTAGAGTAGATTTATAATAGATTATTAATAGAACTATTTTCAAGGGAATACAATGGTTGATAAGCATCAAGCAAATAAACGATGGTGGAATGCTAGTTCAAAAGACTGGAAAGAGAGAAGAGAAAGTGAATGGAGAGAATGTATAAGAAATCCTTCTCTGGGATTTCCAAGAGGTTCTTTCAGATTAATTAATCAATTCATAAAAGATTTTGAAGATAAGAATGTTTGTGTTCTAGGTAGTGGAGATAACTTCTCATCTTTCGTATTAGCAAGTTTAGGATCTAAGGTAACTTCTGTAGATATTTCACAAGAACAGCTCAAAACTGCATCTGAGAGAGCTAAAGAATTGAATCTTGAGATTACTTTTATTCAAGGAGATGCAACTAAATGTTCTTTTTTAGATGATAATGCCTTCGATTTTGTTTGTAGCACAAATGGTTTTTACATTTGGATATCAGATCTTTCAGCTCTTTTCACTGAAGTTTTTAGAATTTTAAAGCCTGATGGGTATTTCATGTCTTATGATATACACCCATTTCTAAGACCTTGGAAGGAAACAAATAAAATTGGTATTCTAGAGATGGATAAACCTTACTTCTCTGATAATCCTATAATATCATATTATCATAGACTTACAGGTGATTTCTCATATTCAGAAGAGAAGAATATTGAAATTAACAGGGAGGAAATTGATGAAGTTTATGAACATCATTGGACTCTTAGTGACTTACTTAATCCTATGTTAGATTCTGGTTTACGTCTTCTAAAGATTTTAGAAGAAACAGCTGAAAGGGATTTTTATGATGAAGCAACAATTCAAGATAAGACTGAGGAAATAGATTTGCTTAAATGGGAAGTTAATCCAAAAGCAGGATTACCTTCTTGGTTGACATTTATAGCAGAGAAACAAGTTCTCAAATAAAACTTGATGATAGCCCTGTTAGCTTTAAACTCAAGTTCCATAATTCTTCTTTTTTTTTCTTTATTTTTCAAATTTACGTTTTAATGAACAATATTTTCAATATTCATATCTAAAACCTTTTTAGATAAGTTTTTTAGTGCAATGTGATGAGTAGCAGGGATCCATATAAACAGAATGGCATTTTACAAGAAACTCTTAAAAAAGTTTCTGAACTCTTACCATCTGTTAGACTTGAACAACCACCAATAGAAAAGGCTTTGATTATTCTTAAAGGTACATCAAAGTCTAGAACCGCAGTTTTACTAGCAGGAGAGTTAAACAAACATTTCAATACTAAAATAGAGATCATTTATTATTTTTCAGAACAATCAAGAGCTGCAAGTGATGTAACAAGAGTGAGTTATGAAGATTCTTTAGCATTCACTCATAAACATCTCAGAAGTGAAATTTTTGAAATTAAAGGTCCCGTAGTAGAAAATAGGAAGACGCTAAAAAAAGTTCTTGATGATTCTTTTAAGAAAGCAAACTATGATCTAATCATTATTCCTTCGTCATTTATAGGCATGCAGGAAGAAAAGATGGATGATGAAAATCTAGAAGAATCAGAAGCGAAAGTTGTAATTATAGGAGAGATTTTTGAGTATTTATTAGAAGAAGTACCAGATATTCCTGTTTTAGTTGTAGAGAGTGAGAAAATAGATTTAAACATGCTTTGGAACAACATCTGCATTTTTCTCGGTAATAGCATTCAACTCAGTCACATGTGTGAAACTGCTCTGAGATATAGCTTAAAAAACACAGAAATTAGAGGTTTAATCAATATTTCTCGCAGTTTTCACGAAGAAGATACTGATGTTGAATTTGAGCAATTTATTAACAAAAATGAGAAAGAACTATCTAGATTTGAGAAAGCCAATTCTGATGTATTCAAGGAAGTTAAGAAATTTAAAGATTTTACTCTTATGACAGTCGATAAAATAGGTGTTATAAAAAATCAATTAGAAGTTTGTGGCAAAGATTATGGATTCTTAATGATTTATATGCCAACGAAACATTCAAGTCTTGCGGGATTCTTTATTGAGTTTCTAGAAGATCCAACAATAACTTGTCCGATTTTGATTGTAAAAAGGAAGATAAAACCCCCTATTCTAGAAAAACCAAAAGAAAAGATTTCAAAGAAAGAAAAAAAGAAGAAAAAGTGACGGATGAAGAAGGGAATTAATTGGCAGGATTGTTAGGAGAGTTACAGTGGATAGGAACAATACTCATTGTATTGGTCGTTCTTGCAACAATCATATTATTAACAAAAGAGGGGATTGATTCTACAAAAATCACTGCTACTGGAGCATTAGTAGTTTCATTATTATATCTAATACTTATGGATTGGGAGAAAGGTTTTACAGACAACTTAGCATTTGAAGAAGTACCTCACAATTATCTAGAAGCCTTAGCAAAAACAGTGAATATAGAAGCTATATTAATTATATTTTCCATAGGTATAATAGTAGCTATTACTAAGAGTGCAGGTTTTTTTGACCTTGTATCTCTATATATTGTTGAATTGACTAAAGGTGATCCAAAAAAATTATTATTAGCATTAGGAGGACTAACATTTTTTGTAAGCATGTTCTTTGACAATTTAAGTGCTATCATTTTGCTAGGGTCTTTAACAGTTGTTACATGCAAACAACTAGAAATTAATCCAGAACCTTATGTATTATTCGTTGGAATTAACACAATTATTGGGGGTTTACCCACTCCTGTTTCGTCTATTCCCAATATTATATTCTTTAACTTATATCCAGATTCAGGAATGAGTTTCATCAAATTTACAGCTTATATGTTCCCTATTGCCATTCTTTTCTTTGCTGTTGCTTCTGCATTTTTCTTATTTGTTTATAGGAAGCAGCTCAGGATTAAAGTCACCGATGAAAAAAAAGAGCAAATCGGAAGAATTAATCCTTGGTCAGGTATTGCTGATAGAAAGAACATCTGGAAATCAGTAATTCTACTCGGCTTTCTCTTTGTAGGATTTATACTTACAAGCATTCCAGGTAATCCTCTAGATGTAGCTTTAATGGCTTTGATATCAGTCTTTTTCGGTCTTTTTCTATTCAGAACAGATTTGAAACGTTATCTTCGAGAAGGCGTCGAATGGGGGATGATTATTTTCGCAATTGCTTTATTTGTTCTAATGGGACTTTTAACAGCTGCTGGAGCTTTACTCCCATTAACTAATATGCTTACAGGAGTGCTAGGTAATGACCCAACAACAGGTGGGTTAATTTTGGTTGCTGTAATAATCGGTGCAGTAGGTTTACCAATAGCAGGATTTTTGAATAGCTTTTCAGCAGCACTTGTTTTCTCCTATATCTTTAAAGCTTTACCCGCTGGATTATTAACTGGTTTATGGTTCGGTTTTGTTCTTTCTGGTAATATTGGTGGAGCATTGACACCTCTTGGATCAATTACCATTCTAATGTCACTAGAGATACTCAATAGGGAAGGATATTCTATGTCCTTTCTCAAATATGTAAAAAAGATGCTACCTTTAACAATAGCATGTGGAGTGTTGGGTGTGGCTTATTCAGTCATTCTAATAGCCTTGGGTTTGTAGTAACATAGTTTGTTTCAACTCAAGAAAGATATCTGGTAAAAAAAGCAACTAACAGGAAAAGTCACAAAAAAGTGAAAAAATTAAAAGAGATTTAGCTCTTTGTGTTTTTCAACTATTTTTTCTGCCATTATATCTAATGCTTTGAAATCCTCTTCCTTTGGATGACCTTTGACATAAACAGGTTCTAAAATCTCAACTTCCTTCAATCCGGGCACCATACTAACAACTTGGTCAATAGTCTTTGTAAACCACCCATAAGAGCCAATAACTGAAATTAGTTTGATTTTTGGTTTCAATGCATTTAGTAGATAGGTTGCATAAACTGCTAATGGGTGGGGACCAGCATGAACAGTTGGAGTACCAAGGATCACTGTAGCCGCATCAACTAGAGTTATAGCAAGTTTACCTATATCTACAACAGCTAAATCAAATTGATAGACAGTCACATTATTTTTTGCTAGAGCACCAACTAAGTATTCAACCATAATCCTTGTGCTTCCGTGCATAGATACATAAGGAATAACAACAACATTTTTTGGAGTATCTGAAATCCAATCTTCATAAGCATCTATTATGAAAGAGGGTTTGTCATACATAGGCCCATGACTTGGAGCTATCAATTGAATTTCCATTTTTTTTACTTTCTCAATATTTTTTCGAATAATTCTACTGAAAGGCATCATTATTTCAGCAAAATATCTTTTAGCAGCTTCATAGACTAATCCTTCATCTTTAACATAGAGATCCGTTGTTGCAACATGTGAACCAAAAAAGTCACAAGAAAAGAGAATTTTATCTTCTACAAGGTAAGAAACCATTGTTTCTGGCCAATGAACCCAAGGAGTATGGATGAATTTTAATGTCCTATCACCCAAAGGAATTTCCTCCCCGTCTTCTACAATCTGTATTTTTTCTGGAGAAATCAATAAATGATCTATTAGCATTTCTTTTCCTTTTTTAGTTGCGAGAACTAATGCAGAAGGATATTTCTTAAGAACTGTTGGTATTGCTCCTGAATGATCTTGTTCTGTATGGCTAGATACGATGTAATCTATTTTTTCAACATCTTTCAATTGAGTCAAGAGTACATCAGTCATTTTTGGATCTACAGTGTCAATTAGAACATTCTTTTCACTACCTATAATTAAGTATGAATTATAACTGGTCCCATCAGGAAGAGGTATAAGAGAATCAAATAACCTTCTATCCCAATCAATTACACCTAACCAAAAAATACTATCTCTTATTTTTCGTTTTTTCATAGTTGCTTAAACATGGAATAAAGATATTAAAAACCTTCTCTGTGTATCGGATAGTTCTGGTTTAGATTTAGAATAAGAAAGAGAATATCATTTCAAATGATTGCGACACAAAGATAAGTTTATTAAATACATGTAGGTGACCTACATATCTTAAAGGTGTAAATCATGGTTAGTCCAATAATACCCACATTAATCAACTTCCTCCACGAGATATTTACAATCATTTGGATAGGAGGAATGTTACTATTAGTTCTGGTCATAATGCCGATTTTGAAAAAACAGCTTAAGCCAGATGAATTTGAACTTCTTAATAAGAAGATCAGAAGTAGATTGAGCATATTTATCTATGTAGCGATTGTAGTGCTAATGGCAACTGGAATAATGCTTTCAAAACAATCAACATTATCAAGTAGCTTATTCTCATTTGAAAACACATATTCAATTATCTTATCAGTTAAACACATTCTATACTTCTTGATGGTTGCAATAGCGGTTTTCAGAGGTTCGATATTAGATAGGATCAAAGGATTGAACAAAGAAGTTAGGCATAAAGCTGGTAAGATTCTATTACTATCAAATATTGTATTTGCAATTGCAGTTTTATTCTTAAGTGCATATACTGGAGTACTCGCTTCTATGCCAATTTAATAGAAAAAATTAATATTACTCCTTTCTTTCTTTTTATCCATATAACTTGAGAGTGAATCAATGAACAAATCAACTAGAGAAAATATTCTCGAACCTGTACCAGTAGTTAGAACGTTACTGTTATTTTTGTTAAAAAGAAACCCCAACTCTTCAGGATATAGATTAATCAGCCTTGTAAAAGAGTTTACAGCTGATCAAATTAGTTTAAAGACTGGAACCCTTTACCCTGAACTGAAAAAAATGGTTGAAGAAGGGATATTAATTCAAGATGAACAAGTTACAGGAAAGAGAATAGCTTATCTCTACTGTTTAACTAACAAAGGTGAAGAAGAGCTACTTAGACTAATTTCAGCAATCGAAACTAAGAAAGTGGTGTTACTTGATCCACTAATTAAAGAATATTCCAAAGATAAATCTTAGGTAACTACAGAAATTCAAACTTCTGATTAACTATATGTCTCAGATACATGTCTTTGTCTGACTGTTAATCCTAGCAGAATTGTTCACTAAGAAGGAAATTAAGTATTTAACTTAAACTAAATCTGATGATAATCTTGTAAGCTTCAAACTTAAATCCCACAACTAATTCTTCTTTTTTTTCTTTATTTTTCAAATGAATTCTAAATAACTAAATTTTTCACCATTTCAGTCGAAAATCTGTTAAGTTTATTCTCTCCGCTGTAAAATTAAGAAATCTCAATATCAATTGCTACTTTGATTTAGTTAGCATTATAAATGTTTGTTACCACACTTACTAGATTATGGTAGAGGAAAGCAAGTTTGCAATAGTAGCTAAAGATTTAGTCAAAAATTTTGATTTACCTAGCGGAGATAGTGTTAATGTTCTAACTGGTTTGGATTTGGAAATATACCAAGGAGAATTTGTAGCTATTATGGGACCGTCTGGATCGGGTAAGAGTACATTGGTCAATATCTTATCAACTTTAGAGACTATTACTGGAGGAGATGTTAACGTTGGTGGAGTTCAATTAGATAGTTTAAGTTCTAATGATCTTCTTAATTTTAGACGCGCACATTCAGCTATCATATTCCAGAGTTTTGCATTAATTGATTATTTAACTGCTATTGAGAATGTTAAGCTTCCATTAATTGTTCGAGGAATTTCACAAGATGAAGCAGAAGCAAAAGCACTGCATTTCTTAGAAGCTGTAGATCTATATTCACGTAAAGATCATCTACCAGAAGAGTTAAGCGGAGGGGAACAACAACGCGTAGCTATTGCTCGAGCTCTAGCTCATGAGCCTAAAATAATCTATGCTGACGAACCTACAGGAAATTTAGACGCTGTTACAGGAATGAAAATCATTCATCTTCTAAAAGAAATCAGTCATAGTATGGGAATTACTGTGATAATGGTTACTCATGATCATAAAGCTGCAATGGAAACTGATAGAGTCTATATACTTCAAGAGGGGAAGGTGATAAAAGAAAAATCAGAGGAGATTGGAGAAAGAACTTCAAAGTAGAGGAAAATAATGATTAAAGCAAATCCCTTTTCATATTTTTGTTATGCACTTAATTCTATTCGGAAACATAAAAGAAGGAATTTATCGATAGGGGCAGGGATAATTCTAGGAGCAGCAATATTCTCAAGTATATTCTTTTATGGAGCACAAGTTAACACTATAGCTGTTCAAGATATTGTAAATGATGTTGAAGCTGAGGTATTATTTTATCCAAATGCAGCAGCAAATTTAACAAAATCACCCACTGAATTGGCAGAATCTATTGAGGAAAATGAAGAATTTTCAGATACAGCAATATTCTATGGTCAGGATTTTTCAGGTAAAATACTCTATATAACAGGTTTATATCTGCTAGAAGATAACACCACAGATATCATATATTTCCCTTGGGGAGAGAATTTTGAAGCAAATATATTTGATATTTCTGATCAAGAAGGAGATATCATTCAAGAGATTAATATTATACAAGGCGAACTTAATTTCGATAATGGAGGATGTTTATTATCAGATGAAATGGGTCGTACTTATGGTATTTCTGTAAATCAAACGTTAAATTTCAATATGACTATTGGTCAGATTTTTATTCATCCTAATGGGTACACTTTTACTTCAATCTATTACTCTCTCATTAATCTAACAGTATCAGGATTCTTCCGATCAGATCTCTTTCCTGAAGATGCTGTAATATTTTCAAGTGAGGATTTAGACTCAGAACTAATAGATAGATTAACTGAATACAAACTTTATTGTTTCTATACTCGATTGGATTATTCTACTTTACAGGTTAATGATATACAGAAATTAAATAAGCAAATTGATAGTATAGTAGAGAGAGTTGAAATCCAAAATGAAGGAGAGATTCTAGGTATAAATATTGTTTCTACCTGGCTAGGAGAAAATCAGATGAGAGTTATTATAATGCAACTTATTGATACCATTCTCTATATCCCTGCAATATTTCTTTCTTTAATCCTTACAACTTCAGGAACTGAACTTTCATTACAAGATAGAAAACATGAGATTGCGTCTTTGAAAGCACAGGGAGCGAGTCCTAAACAAATCAAACAACTCATCTATACTGAAGTAACAATCATAGGGTCAATTGCTTCACTTTTAGGCATAGTTTTTGGATCTTTAATTTCTTCAATAGTCTTATCTATTTCACGCTTTATGACACTAGATTTCTCTACATTTGGTGAATCTTTTCAAACAATCAAAATAACACCTCTCTCAATTCTGGGTACAATTTCAATTTCCATGGGAATAGCTTTACTCACTACATCACTAAAGACTAAAAATTTCATTTCGCTAGAAGTTGTTGAAGGTGGAACAATAGAGAAGAAGAAACCTAATATTTTCAAACGAATTTATGGTGATTATATATTGTTCTTGATTGGTTTAGTAGGTGTTATTCTAAATCTCATCCAACAATTGAACCCAGAGATATCTGTTGGTTTTTCTACTGTTTTGATTCAGTTTGTTTCTCCAATATTTCTATGGTTTGGTGCTGCATTCATAGCAAGTAGAGTAGCATCAAAAGTACCAGAAATTCTAGATAAACTAATAATAAGAGTTTTCAAGGATATTGGAATGTTAATAAAAGGAAGTCTAAGTAGGAGAAATCAATATTATCCTCGGATAACTGTGCTTCTTTGCTTATCTATTTCTTTAAGTGTTCTATCTGCGATTCAAGGATCTACTGGAGATAATGCATTAGATAGACAAGCTGAATTTCTTGTTGGAGGAGATCTGAAGGTTGAAATCTACACATCGTCACTCATTCTATCTGAAACAAATTTCACAGGTTTTGAAGATCAGATTGAGTCAATAGTACCTATCTTTTATGCAAATCTAAAACTTTCAATATCTTCAAGTTATTATCGTACCGCTCATTGTTATGGGACGAATATTTCTCTGTATAAAGAAGAAGCTAACTGGCATAAAGACTCTCTTGTAAATAATAAAAACTGGGAAGAAGGTTTATCTCCTCTAGAGCTTGATCCTATTAATACAATTGCAGTAAATGAAGAAACAAATGAACTAATTGAAGTAACACAAAATTCCACACTTAATTTTGCAAGTAGAGGCTCATATTTACCATCTGCAGCTGCAGATGCTGAGGTATTTTTTGATCATATACCAGCAATAGAAAATGCAAAACTGTATTCAAGCGATGTAATTGT
>MEHH01000074.1 GCA_001940755.1 Candidatus Heimdallarchaeota archaeon AB_125 | reverse complement strand
ATATGAGTATCATTAGTTTCTATAATTTGAAATTCTGTTGGAGTCTGTCGAATAGTTCTTGAACGAAGACTTTTCTCATATACTACATCATTAGAAATGAGATCTCTTTCGTAAACCAACATATACTCACCATCATTTGCATCAGTAAGAAGTGGAAAATAATCCGCGAAAGTTTCTACAGCTAGAGTATAGTTTGGGATTGATGAAAACACCAAAACAGACACTAAAACAACGTAAACAGATTTCTTATTAATCTTCATCTATGAGACTCCTAATTTTATCCTCTTGCAAATCATTGCTGAGGAATATATAAATGTTGCCAAAAACAGATAAAAAACTAGTTAAAAACTATTAAACTATCTCAAGAGTTGACCTGATATTTCGAAGCTCTTGCATAGCTTTTCCTTTTGGGTCTTTCTCGGTTGTAGAGATATCAAACAATACCAGAAAGTTGTTATGTTTGAAAGCAAGAGTTTCAAAAACTCCTTTAAGTCTATCTTTTTCATTTTCCCAATGTCCAGAGAACACGTAGACCTCTTTTTCTCTGAAATCTTCTATTCTGAGATCAGTAACTTTCATGGCATCTCCAACATAGTATTTATGAACTAATCTTAATCTTAAATCGGAGAGATATTCAAGTGATAATGAGTTCTCTCTGAAAGGTTGCCAATAGATAAAGAACATTCTATTAGGTTTAGTCATAATAAATGGAAGAAATGAAGTGTAATCTAGCCCTTTTATGAGGTGTTCAATATAACCAGAAGGAAAGGTAACAGAACCAATATAATCTATACTAGTTTTCTTCTGTTTATTTGATAAATCTAGAGCTATACTAATCATCTATATTATACTGTGTTGAAACACTCATATATATTGCGACAAAATCATTCTAATTACTGTTCAGACCTTCAAGAATATTAATAAGTGCTTAAATCAGACACGAAAAGCTATTGTGAAATCTTCGAATTATTAGAAGAGTTTTTTCTAGCAAAAGGATTCTTGTAACGTTTAAGTAATAAAGAATTTGTTACAACAGAAACAGAGGAAAGTGCCATTGCTAATCCTGCTAATTCAGCAGGAAGAAGAAAGTTTGCAGGAACTAAAATTCCAGCTGCGATTGGGATAGCTAAAGCATTGTAAATCAGTGCCCAGAATAAACCCATTTTTACTTTTCGAATTGTCTTAACACTTAGATCTATTGCAGTTACAACATCTCTCAAATCATCTTTAACGAGAACAATTTCTCCACTTTCGATGGCTACATCAGTTCCAGAACCTATTGCGATACCTACATCAGCTTTGGCCAATGCAGGAGCATCGTTAATACCATCACCTACGAAAAGTACTTTCTGATCTTGATCTTGGTACTTTGAAACTACATTGACTTTTTCTTCAGGTAGAACTTCTGCATGAACCTCGTTTATTCCTACTTCTTTAGCTATAGCATTAGCTGCTCTAATATTATCTCCACTAACCATTACGACTTCTAATCCCATTTCTTGAAGCTTTTTAATAGCTTCCTTAGAATTTGATTTAATTGTATCAGATATGGCTATGAATCCTATAGTACTATCCTCTTGAACAAGTAACATAACAGTTTTCCCTTGTTCTTCCAAGGTTTTCATATTCTCATCTAATGTTTCTTCAATATTAGCATCCAAAAGAGTGCTTAGT
Organism: Candidatus Heimdallarchaeota archaeon AB_125; assembly: GCA_001940755.1. Classification (GTDB taxonomy): domain Archaea; phylum Asgardarchaeota; class Heimdallarchaeia; order Heimdallarchaeales; family Heimdallarchaeaceae; genus UBA460. The sequence continues at coordinate 8,503 of MEHH01000074.1, read as the reverse complement.
TTTCTATTTCCTAGAGCATATTGTGTTCCATTGATTTTTGCTTCAATTCCTTTACCAGGATGTGCTTTGAAATCTTCAATATTACTTACTTCTAATCCTTCATCGATAGATTTCTGTATTATTGCTTTAGCGATAGAATGTTCAGATCCTTTTTCTAATGATGCAGCAATTCTGAGTATTTCCTTATCATCAAACTCTTTTGTTCTAGAAAAGATATCTGTAACTTTAGGCGATCCTTCAGTTATTGTACCTGTTTTGTCAAATAGAATTACATCTACGTTTCTTGCAACTTCTAAAGCCTCTCCACTTCTAATGAGTATTCCATTTTGTGCTCCTAATCCAGTTCCAACCATTATAGCTGTAGGAGTTGCTAAACCTAGAGCACATGGACAGGATATCACTAGCACTGTTATTGCTAAAAGAAAAGAGTAAAGGAAAGTTGAACTAACTCCTGCAGCCACTCCCCCATGAATTGTGTTGATATCTATAACTCCGAATTGGAATAATAGAAACCAAATTGTAAATGTAATCAACGAAATAACAACTACTGATGGAACAAACCATGCTGAAATTCTGTCAGCTAATTTTTGAATTGGTATCTTGCTTGTTTGAGCTTCATCTACCATAGTAATTATTCGATTAAGTGTAGTATCTTCACCAACTCTCCTTGCTTCCATTTTAATGAAACCATTCTCGTTTATGGTTCCACCTATTAAATCATCATCTGCTTCCTTGAAAACGGAAACACTTTCTCCTGTTATCATGCTTTCATTAACATATGTTTGCCCTTCAATGATTTTCCCGTCAACGGGAACATTATCTCCAGGTTTGATTACGCAAATATCTCCTACTACAACGTCATCTGTTGCTATTACTATCTCTTCATCATCACGAATAACTAGAGCTGTATCAGGTCGAAGTTCAATCAGTTTCTTAATAGCTTCGGAAGTTCTTCCTTTTGCAATTTCTTCCAAATATTTTCCTAAGAAAATGAATGTTAGAAGGATTGCTGATGTTTCAAAAAATACTGAAACATGGTAAGCTGGAACATAGAATGCATAGATTATTGAGAATAAGCTATAGAAATAAGCTGCACTTGTCCCAAGAACTACAAGAACATCCATTGAAGCACTTTTATTGATTAAACTCTTCCAAGCTGCTTTGTAAAAAGGATAAGCAATAATGAATTGGATAGGTGTAGTGAGTACTAATTGAAGGAAGTTAGAGAGAAGCATATTGGGAAAGATATAGGTATTCATTAACCAATTAGCGAAATTTGGAAACCAAAGATTAAAGGGAATCATATGTCCCATCGCAAAAATAAAAACAGGTATAGCTAGAACTAAACTTGCTAAGAATCTCCAACGCATATCAATCAATTGCTTGTTCTTCATGAATGAAAGCTGATCCACTTCGAAGGAAGCTTTGTAACCAGCTTTCTCTATAGCTTTAACAATTTGTTTTTCTTTTGCTATTGAAGGATCATAGAAAAGCAGGGCATTATGACTGACAAGATTAACAGCTGCAGAATCTACTCCCTCAACAGAAGATATAGCTTTTTCTATTCTTGTTACACATGCAGCGCAATGCATTCCTACAACAGAGATGGTCTTTTTTTCTATATTTTCTTCCATGAGAGAGTTCCTACTATGAAGTAATTAGAGAATTGTAAAATAATATAAGTATGTTATGATTTTCACGCTACTACAGCTTTGTATCCAGCTTCCTCTATAGCTTTGATCATAACTTCTGGAGTTGTTTTACCAGATTTATACTCGATGACAGCTGTATTTTTTTCTAAACTGACTTCTGCAGATTTTACTCCAGAAACTTCTTTCAGAGCCTTAGCTACTGACATCTGGCAGTGACCACAGGTCATTCCAGTTACATTTAGAGTTACATTATCCATATTAATCACATAAAACTCTAATTTCAGTTTATAATAGCTATCGGTTTGACAAAAAAATTTAGAAATAGACTTACAGAAGCATTGCTGAAAAACCTAGGGCAATAATTATTGCTTTAATTTTCTTTCTAGAGATAATCTTCGGATCTATCGAAACTAAAGCATTTCTTTCAATAAATTTTATCTCAATTGTCTCCACTCCTGCTGTAAAACCTAGTGCTTGTTTGATAACATTTGCACATGTCTTACAATGTAAATCAGGAATATCATAAACTAGAAATTGAGTCATCTGTCTCAGTCTAATATTAGGGAGGACCTTTATAAACTAGCTTAAGAACCTAAAAATCTCCGAGTCTTTACGCAAAGGTTTTAAACTAGCTTAAAACCCAAAAATTTGAAGTAAGTTAAGAAAAAACCACAAGAAGAAATCTAACCTTCTTCAGCCCATTAAGTTAACAAATCACCTCTATTAAGTAACCAAGAATTTTGACTAGATTCTGACATTCAAATTAAAAGATATCAAAGAATTGAAGAACATTTTCGTTGGTTTTTCGATATACTTAAGAGAAAATATGTGATATTGGAAATATGGTTGTTGACCAAGCTTATAGAAGTCTGAAGAAATTTTGGCGATTAGAATTAGTTGCATCAGCGTTGTATGTATTTCTAGCTAGAAGAAGTAAGAAAGAAAAAAACAAAGAGATTCTCGAAATCTCTAAAATGGAACAAGGTCATGCAAATGTTTGGAACAATATTGCTAGAAGTGTTTATGGATCTGATTTCAAGAAGAATTGGTTTGTAAAACTCAGAATACAGTTTATGAAAATTATCTCGGTATTTTTCCCTAAAACTATCTTCATTCACTACATGGAATTAGGGGAGAGAAATGCAATTATACAATATGCTAAACTTATGGAAAGTTTTAGCGAGGATAGTCGAGTACAAAGAATGATTGAGAACATAATAAGAGATGAAGTAAAACATGAATGGCACATGATGGAAAGCATCGCAGACAAAGGTCCTTACATTATACGAGCAAAGGAAGCTCTTCATGGATTACTAGCTGGAATTTTAGAGACAATTGCTGTAGTCATAGGTTTTGTTGCTGCAGAGCTAGACATACTATTCATAGGTTTAGCAACACTAATTGCTTCTGTTACAGGATTGATAACAATTTTAACAATTAACTACCTATCTCACAAAAGCCATTATGATATTCATAGAGGAGAAGTAGCAAGTTTAGATGCAAAACATGAAATAGAACCTAAAGCGTTGAAAACTGATTTAGTCATTCTTCTAGAAATCACTGGTATCCAGCAAAAGACAGCAGAAGCAATTGTTGAAATCATAGGGGATGATATGGTGATTTTAAAAAATATGATAAGAAGCTTGAAACAACTAGAACAAGATCACTTGACACCAAAACAAGCAGTAATTACAGTTGGAACATTCTTTCTAATTGGAACTATACCAACTGTTATTCCATTTTTCATCTATGCTTTTACTGGAAATGAGAATATTTTACATCCAACCCTAATAGCAGGTTCCTTAGCAATTATCATTATATTGATTGCTGGTGTGTTTACAGGAGTTCTGTCAAACAAATCTCCAAGAAAAGAAATACTCAAATATCTAGCTCTAGTTGTTATAACTTCTGGAATAACCTATCTCATAGGATTCTTGGCAAATTATTTCCTTGGAACAGGAGCAGCTCACTGAATTGTAATTCTATTCATCCTTAAACTTTAATTCAGCATCTAAACTACCTGTAAAGACATTTACGAACTGAATAGATCTATCTTCTTCTGGAATGCCTTCTTCGTCCATTTCCTTTAGTAATTCTCTTGCTAGGTTGTCGATCTCTCTATCGAATTTTATTATCAAATCACTGATTCTTAGCACATGTCTTAGTTTACTGATTTTTACAGCTGATACATATGTGCTTACATCCATTGGAGGAAGGATAACTCTTTTCCTAAGATTTTCATACCCCTCTTCCTCAGCTAGCTTTGCTAAGTTTTCAATACCTTCCATTGTTTCATTTACAATTAGGCTCTGTAGATTTGCTACAAAGTGAAAATAAGCTCTAGTAGTTGGGATTTCTGCAAGTTTTCCTGGATTTATTACTTCATTAACTGAAAACTCATGAAGTTCTTCATCTGACATTTTATCTAGTTCCTGCAGACTTCCTTCAATCCGATCAACTCTATCATACATCATTTTCATATAATCTTCATAGAGTGCTCTGACTCTGTTAGATAGTTTGTAAAAATTCCCCCAACTCTTCTCAGAAGTTACACTATCAAACTCTATTATCTTACGATCCCTCAATTTTCTAATAAACCTCAATGTTGTGCTTTCTGGTCTCTGGATTAATTTAGAGATTTTCTTTAAATTAAGAGAACCGTACCATCGTAAAGCTGTTATTATCTGAAACTCTGTATCATCTAGTTCTAATCCTTTCAATTCTTCCATAAGCTTAAGCATTTCATCTGATTCACTCATTTCTCTTCAAATAACATTATTTTTCATCCTTAAAAAGTTTTTCCATTTTGGAATTAATTTCATAATGAGAGAAATATTTATAAAGGTCATTGTAAAAGGTTATTTCAGAAAGAAAGTAATACCATATTGGAAATACTTCGAAAACGGAAGCAATAAAAATGAGTGAAAAAACACAAAAATTGGAAGAAACAGAGAAAAAGGAGAGTGCATTTGTTCTCTTAAAGAAAAAAGATTTCTCTGCAATATTTATTGGTGGTTTTATTTCTAATATGGGTACATGGTTTACCCAAATAGCAGTCATATTCTATGCTTTGAGTTTAGTATCTCACTTATCTGAACAGGAAGCAACACAAGCAGTAGCGCTATTAACAACTTTTACACTTCTACCTATGTTAATATTAGGGCCGCTTGGAGGTGTAATAGCAGATAAATTTGACAGAAAGAAAATCATGATACTTGCAGATTTATTAGGAGCAGTTGTAGCAACAGGATTGATTTTTGCTAATCAGATGTGGCATTTATATTTACTCCTTATTCTTAGTTCGTCTATAAGACAATTCTTCTATCCTGCGAAAAGTGCTGCAATTCCTATGATAGTTGAACAGGAAAAATTGCTCTCAGCCAATGGTTTTATACAAACAACCAGTCAACTCTCGAGGTTGTTAGGACCTTTAGCTGCAGGTTTCGTAATAGCTGCATGGGGATACGATATTGCATTTATAATTGATGCAGCATCTTTTGTGATATCAGCTGGTCTGATTATATTTATAACCACAAATCTCAAAGCACCTCAAAAAGATGAAAAGGTTAGTGTAAAGAGTGTATTTGTAGGTATGAGAGATGGCGCTAAGATCACCTTTACAGATAAAATTGTAGGATTCATAGTAGTAGTTTTTGCAGTAACAATCTTTGCTGTTGGAGCAATTGATCCAGTTGGAGTACCTTATTTGAACTATGTCTTTGGATTAGGGGAAAAAGATTTTGGATTGATGATGACATTCTCTGCCCTTAGTGGAGTAATAGCTGCTATAGCCATCTCAGTTAAAGGCAAACTGAATAAAAAACTGGCTTTCATGTCAATTACAATTCTAGCTTTAGGACTATGTGTAACAGTGCTAGCTATCGCACCTTTTCTTCCAGGACCAGTTATATGGTTATATGCAGGAATGGCTCTAATAGGTTTTACAAATGTTGGATTCTCAATTCCTTTCTCAACTCTTCTCCAGAGTATAATTAAGAATGAACATTTGGGAAAAGTTAGTGGAATTATAGACACTGTAATGACTGGAGCTTCCCTCTTAGCATCAGTTCTAGCTGTGTTACTTTCCAAGTATATTAGTATCAGTGCGATATTAGGAATTGTTGCTGGGATCATACTCGCTACAGGGGTGTTTTTTCTAATTGTTTCAAGAGTCAAGAAGATGGATCAAACAGCTTTAGAGAGAGAAGAAGAGATGAGACTCTTCAAGGAAAGCTTAAAAAAAGTAAAAGAATTACCAGATTTAACTTTTGAAAAAGCTGAAGTTGATGAGTTACCAGCTTTGAATCCTTAAACATTATCCATTCTCCCCTTTCTTTTTCTAGCTTTAACCTTTCAGCTTAAGCTATTCACTTTTTTATTGCAACTATTCACTAAGAAATTAGATGATTCAATGAAACCATTTCTCAGATAAACTTTAGTTTCAGCCGCTTAAACTCATGATTTTTAAAATTCCTTAATAAAGGTGAGTTTTATCGTATGCTAACAAACAAAAGGAATGTATGAAAAATGAAAGCATATCAAAAAACAAATCGAACTCAAAAAACATCTAAAATCGAATATTGGTCATTTGGTGGTCACTTCTTCTCAACACTCTCTAATAAAGTGACCAGTAATAGTTCTATTCGAAAATAAAGGTGTAGCTATGAGCGATGTTCAGACTGAAACTGAAATTTATGATAATACTGCAGCTGAGAAAAAGAAATCCAATCCCTTTACTCTGCTAAGAAGTTGGGATTTCTCAGCATTATTTCTTGGTGGTTTTATTAATAATGTAGGATCGTATTTTACAAGCGTAGCAATCATATTCTTAGGTTTAGCATTTACCAGTGGTTTGACAGAAAATGAAGCAACACGCGCTATAGCTTTAATGACTACATTTACTTTGGCACCAATGTTGATACTAGGTCCTATTGCAGGTGTCCTAGTGGATAAGTTTGACCGTAAAAAAGTGATGATAATCGCTGATTTTCTAGGAGCTGTTGCTGCTTTTGGTCTGATATTAGCAACACAGATGTGGCATTTGTATTTATTTGCTCTCTTCAACTCATCTGTTAGACAATTCTTCTATCCTGCCAAAACAGCCAGCATTCCTAGGTTAGTCAAGCAAGATCAGTTACTTTCAGCAAACGGTTTTATCCAAACAACAAGTCAACTTTCTAGGTTAATTGGACCATTAACAGCTGGTTTTCTAGTAGCTGCTTTTGGATTTGATATCGCTTTCATTATTGATGGTAGTTCTTACATAGTATCAGCAATATTTTTGATTACAATTAGAAGAAATCTAAAACCTGAGAAAACAGATGAGAAAATAACTATTAGAAGTGTAGGTGTTGGTCTGAAAGATGGATTCAAATTAGCTTTTACTGATAAAATAATTACTTTTGTTATTATTCTGTTTTCATTTACTATACTCATGATAGGAATGATAGACCCACTTATTGTTCCTTACATGAATTTTGAATTTGGTGTAGGGGAACAAGAATTTGGAATGATGATGAGCTTTGCAGCTATTAGTGGATTAATCCTCGCCATCGTTCTCTCCGTTAAAGGTCAGTTGAAGAGAAAGCTAACTTTCATGAGTGCTACAATTCTAGTAGCTAGTGTTTGTTTAGCTTTTCTAGCCCTTGCACCATTCTTGCCAGGAGGTGTAGTATGGATATGGATAGGTATGATACTTGTTGGATGTATCAATGTTGGTTTTAACCTACCATTCTCTACCCTCATTCAAAGAATTGTTCCTAACAAAGATTTAGGCAAGATTTCTGGAGTCGTAGATACTGTAATTACAGCTGCATCCGTAACAGCTTCAGGCATAGCAGCTGGCTTAGCTGGAGTTGTTTCTACTAGTTGGATCTTTATAATCATTACAATATGTATAGCTGTTGCAGGAATAGTAGGATTAGTTGTTATAAAATACATGAATTTAGAGAAGATTGCCCAACTCCGCGAAGAGAAAATGATGGCAATCGCTCAACAAAAAGAGAAAGAGAAGTTAGAGTTAGAGGAAATCGCTGATTTCGACGACAAAGCACAGCTCACCTTTGAAGAGATATTAGGTGAGGAAGGCACTCCTTCCCCTAAACCATCTCTTGATTAGTCGAAAGCATATCTCTCTTTCTTTCTTCTTTTTCTATTTTGAATATAATTAAAGTGTTTCAACAAGGTGTAAATAATATAAAAAAAGAAGAGAGAAAAATAGGTTGTTTTATGCTCTTTCTGGTTGCTTTTTCAACCCTAGTTTTTCTGCATATCCATCCATATCTAGAAAACCATGCCCACTTATGTTGAAAAGAATAGTTTTCTTCTCATTATTTTCTTTACATTTAATTGCTTCATCGATGGCACAGGCAACGCTATAGGCTGATTCAGGAGCAGGTAAGAATCCTTCAGCTTGAACAAATTCTTTAGCCCTTTGGAAGATGTGCATCTCATCAACAGGATACGCAATTGTGTCAATATATCCAAGATGTCTCAAAAGACTCAGAATCGGGGAACTTCCGTGATACCTAAGTCCATCTCCCAATATTGGAACCATGGTTACTTGATGACCAAGAGTATACATTTTCAGCATTGGTGTCATCTCTGCATGATCAGCAAAGTCATACTTGTACTCTCCTTGTAAGTTAGCAGCTGCTTCACTTTGTGCTGCAATAAACTGAATATCTGCTTTCTTTTTGAGTACATCATGCATCCAGGGTAAGGCAATTCCTCCAAAGTTACTTCCTCCACCAAGGCATGAAATAACCACATCAGGGTATTCTCCGGCGATTTCCATCTGTTTCTTAGTCTCTAAACCTATTATTGATTGATGTAACATTACATGATTCAAA